>DATFGN010000270.1:0-2011 GCA_035249405.1 Gemmatimonadales bacterium | reverse complement strand
GCCACCGATGCCGGAGTCAGCGCCTTCATCGACAAGATCCTGACCGACTGGCACACGCCCGACGAGCGCGAGCGGTTCATCGCGGGGCTGCCGGACCTGGACACGAGGTGCCGCGCCCGTCGGGGTCGAGACTTCGTCGACTGTGATGAGACGGACCAAATGGCCGTGCTCATCGCGCTCGACGACGCAGTCACGGCACTTCGGGCCGGCAGCGGCGACACCGCTGCGAATCAGCACTGGTTCGCGATGCTCAAGTACCTCACGGTGTACGGCTACTGCACCTCCGAAGCCGGGATGAAGGCGCTCGGGTTGTACCCCCACCCCGGCCGCTACGACGGCTGCGCGCCCATCTCGTGACGCGATCCACGGAGGATTTCGACGCGATCGTCGTCGGATCAGGGATGACCGGCGGCTGGGCCGCGAAGGAGCTGACCGAGCGCGGGCTGCGCACGCTGGTCCTCGAAGCCGGGCGGCCGATCACACCGGAGCAGGACTACGTGGAGCACAAGCCGCCCTGGGAGATGCCGTTCCGCGGTCTGGGCGATCGACGCACCGTCGCCGCCCGCCAGTCCACGCAGCGCAATTCGACGTCGTTCGACGAGTGGAGCCATGTGTTTTGGACGGATGACGCCGACAACCCCTACTCCACGCCCCCAGATCGACCGTTCCACTGGTTTCGCGCCCGTCAGGTGGGCGGCAAGTCGATCATCTGGGGTCGCCAGGTCTATCGCTGGAGCGATCTGGATTTCACCGCCAACCTGCGCGACGGCATCGCCGTCGATTGGCCGATCCGCTACGCCGACCTCGCCCCGTGGTACGACCATGTCGAGCGTTTCATCGGGGTGAGCGGCCAGGCGGAAGGACTCGCGCAGCTTCCGGACGGACCATTCCTGCCGCCGATGGACCTGAACTGCGTCGAGCAGCACGTCCGGCAGAAGATGCAGGTCAAGTTCGGGCGCGATCGGGTGCTCACGATCGGTCGGGTTGCCGTGCTCACGACGCCGCACAACGGCCGAGCTCCCTGCCACTACTGCGGGCCCTGCCACCGCGGCTGCATCACCCGGTCGTATTTCAGCAGCGTCAACGCGACGCTGCCGGCAGCGCGGGCCACCGGCCGGCTCACGCTGCGGCCGTTCAGCATCGTGCGCAGTCTCATCCACGACGCCGGGAAGAACCGGGTCACGGGTGTGCGCATGATCGATGCGGTGACCCGGACGGAGCGGGAGTACACGGCGCGTATCGTCTTCCTCTGCGCTTCCGCGTTGGAGAGCGCGCGGATCTTGCTCAACTCCGGCCTCGCCAACTCGAGCGGGCAGGTCGGCCGGAACGTCATGGATCACATCAAGTGGGGCGGCGCTAGCGGCGAGTTCGACGGCTGGACGGACCGCCGGGTGATCGGGGCGCGCCCGAACGGCATCTATGTGCCGCGCTTCCGCAATATCAGCTCCCGTCATCCCGACTTCATTCGGGGCTACGGCTTCCAGGGTGGTGCCGGGCGTGAGGGCTGGGAAGCCGCGCTGCGCGCGCCCGGCATCGGGTTCGCGCTCAAGAACCGGCTGCGCCAGCTCGGTCCCTGGACGATGGGCTTCGCGGGATTCGGCGAGATGCTGCCGCGGGAGGAAAACCGCGCGACGCTGCACCCGACGCTGGTCGACGCCTGGGGGATCCCGACCCTCCACATCGAGTGCCGGTGGAGCGAGAACGAGCTGGCGATGCATCGGGACATGAACGTCGCGGCGGCGGAGTTGCTCGAGGCCTCGGGCGCGCGGAACATTAAGCCGCGTACCGACGGGCCGAGTACGCCCGGGAACACCAATCACGAGATGGGGACGGCGCGCATGGGTCGCGATCCGAAGACGTCGGTGCTCAATGGCTGGAACCAGACATGGGACGTGCCCAATCTCTTCGTGACCGACGGCGCCGCGATGACGTCGAGCGGCAACCAGAATCCGTCGCTCACCTACATGGCGCTGACCGCCCGAGCGTGCCACTACGCGGTCGAACAGCTGAA
>DATFGN010000269.1:0-5958 GCA_035249405.1 Gemmatimonadales bacterium | reverse complement strand
ATGACGATTAGCGATATCTACGACGCGCTCACCGCGCAGGATCGGCCCTACAAGCCGGCGATGGCGTCCGATCGGGCTCTCGATATCCTGACCCGTGAATTCGTGGACCGCGGCCAGCTCGATAACGAGCTGTTCCGGCTGTTCGTCGAAGGAAAGGCGTTCGAGAGCGGGAGCGCCTGAGCGTTCCCCGCTAGCGGTCGATCGACCCCGAGAACGTGTCGCAAGCGTCGGGACGCCCGGTCGAGTAGCCGCGACGGAACCAGGCGGCGCGCTGCGCCGACGAGCCGTGGGTGAAGCTGTCAGGATTCACGTGGCCGGTCGACATGCGTTGCAGGCGGTCGTCCCCCACCGCGGCCGCCGCGTTGAGACCCTCTTCGACGTCTCCGACTTCCAGGATCCCTTCCCGGTCGGCCTCATGCGCCCAGACGCCCGCGTAGCAGTCGGCCTGCAGCTCGAGTCGTACGGAAAGATCGTTTTCGTTCGACGCTCCGGACTGTCGAGCGCGTGCCACCTGCTGCTCCGTTCCCAGGAGCGTCTGCACGTGATGGCCGATTTCGTGCGCCAGCACGTAGGCCTGGGCAAAGTCGCCGGGAGCTCCGTACCGATCTCGTAGCTCCTGATAGAACCCCAGGTCGATGTACACCTTGCGGTCGCCCGGACAGTAGAACGGTCCCGTGGCCGTTTCCGCGTACCCACAGGCCGATTCGACACCGTCCCGAAACAGCACCAGGTGGGCGCTGTAGTACTCGGCGCCCATCGACGGCACGGCTTGCGCCCACATGGATTGCGCGGAATCGAGCACGAACGAGACGAAATAGACCAGCGTGTCCTCGCTGGGTGTCGACTCCCGGGTCGCCCCAGCCGCCGGCGCCCCGCCCGCGGCGTTCGGATCGAGGAGCTGAAATAGATTGCGCTTGAAAATCAGGCTCAGCACGAGCAGCACGATGATGCCACCAAAGCCAAGCCGCATACCGCCGCCGCCAAAGCCACGGAATCCCCCGCCCCCGCCGCCTTCGCCGCGTCGATCCTCAACGTTCTGGCTGACGCCGCCCGGTGTCCATTTCATATTCTCGCCTCCGAAAGTCGGGCCGTGTCGGGCCAAAACCGGCCGGCCAGTCGTGCCGTGCGGGGATCGCTGGGAAGGGCCACCCGGTTCAAGTGGCGAATCGGGACGACGCCGCGCACCGCGTTGGTCGCGAACACGCTCACGCCCATCAATTCCACCGGCTGGCACTCGCGCTCGATACCCGCGACGAGATCCAAGACCCGCGCCCGGGCGATTCCGGGCAGAATGCCCAATCGCAGCGGCGGGGTGGCCAGCCGGTCCTCGTCCCACCAAAAGATACTCCAACTGGTTCCTTCGGCGACGAGGCCTGCCGGGGTCACGAGCAGCGCATCATCGGCACCGGCCGCCCCCGCTTCTTCGAGTGCGGCGGCGAACCGATCCCGAGCGACCAGCTTGTGGGGATACGGCGCGTGCCGGGTGGCCGCGATGACGACGTCCAACGCCGCCACTGGCGGCACGGCCCTGGTGTTCACCGTGACCCCTCCACTGCCGACCTCGACCCGCACCACCAGGTCTCCGGCCCCGAGCCAGGGCGCGAGGATTCGGTCGAGCGACTGCTCGAGCGGCGGCAGGCGCAGCGCGCGACACGCCGCGTCGAGGCGGTCCGCGTGCCGCGTGAGGAATGGCGCCCACCCGTCGCGCACCCGGATGGTCTCGAAGACCGTGGCGCTCACACTCCCGTGGCGCTGAGACCGAAGGCCGTCCGCACGGCGGCGGCCTTGCGCAGGCTCTCCCGCCACTCGCGTTGGGGAATCGAATCGGCGACGATGCCCGCCCCCGCCTGGATCAACACCGCTCCACCGCGAACCACCGCGCTCCGGATCACAATGTTGAGCTGCAGGGTCTCACTCCCGATCCAACCCAGGGCGCCGGTATAGACCCCGCGGGCTACCGGCTCCAGCTCGGTAATGATTTCCATCGCGCGAATCTTGGGACAGCCGGTGATGGTGCCCCCGGGAAACAGGCTCGACACGACCTCTCGGGCACCACGATCGGCTCGCATCCGGCCGCGCACGTCCGACACGAGGTGAAACACGTGCGAGTACTCCTCCACCACTTCGCGCTCCGCGACCTGCACCGTACCGTACTCGGCTAGCCGGCCGATGTCGTTCCGCGCCAGGTCGACGAGCATGAGATGCTCGGCCCGCTCTTTGGCGTCGAGTCGCAGCTCCGCCCGCATCCGAGCATCCTGCTCGGCGTGGCCCGTTTTTTTGCGCGTTCCGGCGATGGGCCGGGTTCGCACGAACCGGCCGTCCGGTCCGGAGCCGACTTCGACCAGCAACTCGGGCGACCCGCACACCAGCTGCCATTCGCCGAAGTCCGCGAATCCCATCCACGGCGACGGGTTCACCTCCCGCAGCCGGCGATAGGCCTGCCAGGCTGTTCCTGCCAGCGACCAGCGTTCGGCTACGGCCAGGTTCACTTGATAGATGTCGCCCGCCGCAATGAATTCGCGGGCACGATGCACGGCAGCGGTGAAGCCGGCCTCGTCGAACGAGCGCCAGGGAGTGGCGTCGACCAGGTCGGGATCCGGCACGGCCGGTCGACCCGGAACCGATTCACTCTCCCGCCAGCGCGCCTCGGCCTCCGGCCCAACACAGCTCGCTATGCCGTCGTGCGCACGCAGCAAGATTCTATTCTCCGGCTCAAAGCCGTCGACAAATGGCTGGGGGAGGACCGGCAGACCCGGCCTCACCCAGTCGGGGACGCCGGTCTCATAGGCGAACGCGCCATACAGTGGCAGCGCGCCCGAGGCGGGGGTCGGGACGGCTTCCCGTGTCCCCCAGGGAACGCACCAGCGTCGCTGCGCTCCCCAGACGAGGTGCGCGCTGCCGCTCCCGCGACCGTCTTCCAGCAGGATGAACGGTGGGGAGAGCGTATCCGCGATGTGGAGCAGACGATCGACGGCCGTGGTCGACGAGGTCGTAAGCGTCGTCACGACGGCAAGCTGCTTCAGTCCCTCCCGATGCGCAATCGATCGGGGCGGGCGCTCAGACCTGGGGACTGCGACGCAACAAGATGTCCGCGATGGCCGAGCACGCGGCCACCAGCTGCTGCCGCCGCTCCTGGCGGACCAGCGGCGTGGACGCCCCTTCCGTGCGCACTTGCGCGCGAACGATCTCGAGCGTGGTTCGGCCGAAGGGGTCACGGACCAGCGGATCGCCGCCACGCGACAGCAGGAGCTCTACGACGTCGGGATGTCCCCACAACGCGGCGAGCTGGAGCGGCGTCCACCCGCCCATCAGAGAATTCACGGGTCGCCGAGTGTGCCGGACGAGATCGCGGACGTGGTCGAGCAGTCCGTACGCCGCCGCTTGATGCAAGTCGACTTCGGCGCCGCGATCGTAGAGAAACCGTACCATCCCCTCCTGACCTTCCTCGTTGGCCCAACCGATCGGGGTCATCTGATAGGTGTCGTCCCGGGCATTGAGCTCGGCACCGGCGCCCAGCAGCAGCACCACCATGGCGCGGTCGTTGGCGATTGCCGCGTAATGCAGCGCCGTCGCGCCGTCGTGTCGGGTGGCGAGCAAGGCCGGGTCCTTGGCAAGAATCTCTCGAACGCGGTCGACACTCCCCGAACGGACAGCGGCGAAAAAATCGCTAGCGTCAATCATCACGCCCCCCGCGGGCCGACCCCCGCGGTACGGGGCCGACGAGGGTGAGTTGGTGGACAGATTGAGGTGCAGGGCGTTTCAATGTGCTGCAATGGGGCCTACAAGACTGTAAGCCTCATCACGACCAGATACCCTCCGGGGCCATGACGTTCCATGGGGGCTCGGAGGGTTAGAAAAACAACAACTTACCGGCTACGAGCAGCAGGAAGGCGCCAAACGCCCGCCGCAGCGAGGCATCGGGGAGCGTGCCCGCGAGTTTCGCTCCCACTAACGCACCGATGAACAACCCCACCGCGACGATCCCGGCGTACGGCAGGTTCACCTGACCCCGTTTGTAGTACTGCAGGAACCCCAGCAACCCCACGGGGAGAAGCAGCGCGGCGAGCGACGTTCCGTTGGCGGTGTGTTGCTCCAGCTTGGCCAGCAGTACGAGACCAGGGACGACCACGATGGCCCCGCCGACCCCGAACAGGCCGGAGATGACGCCGGCCGCGAGCCCGAGCACTCCGATAAGCGCGTAGTTCATCACCCCTCCGTACGTGAGTTCATTCGCCCCCGTCCCCCCCCCGTCCCCCCCCAGCCACCACCGCCGGGCGTCTCGATGCGGATCACATCGCCGACTTGCAGACGCAGGTTTTGCTTGGCCGCGACGGGCTTCCCGTTGATCAGATTGCGCCCTGGCGTTCCGTCGCGTCCACCGTTGGAGCCTCGGGGCCCGCGCCGGCGTCGTTCGCTCAATATGCTCCCCTCCGCTCGGGCGAGCATCTCGTATTCCCGAATCACCCCCAACCCTCCGGGCCACCGCCCGCTCCCGCCGCTGCCCGATCGCAACTCGTAGCGACGCACACGGACGGGAAATTCGGTTTCGAGCACTTCAATCGGGGTATTGCGGGTGTTGGACATGCCGACGTGGACGCCCGAGGGCCCTGGCGCGGATGGCCCGGCCCCCTGCCCACCCCCGATGGTTTCGTAGTACGTCCATTCACCGCGTTCCGGAATCGAACCGGCGCCGAATGCCACGTTGTTCATCGTGCCTTGGCCCTGTCCCGGAACGGCGGCGCCCAGATTCCCGAGCGCGCGCATCATGACGTCCGCGATCCGTTGCGACGTTTCGACATTCCCCGCGGCGACCGCGCTGGGGTGACGGGCGTGCACCAGGCAGCCGGCCGGGGCCGTCACCCGCACAACGCGCGTCACGCCGGCATTCATCGGCGTTTCGTCGCCGATCAGCGTCTGCACGGCGAACAGCACTGCCGCTCGGGTGACGGCCAGCGGGCAGTTCACATTGCCAGCCACCGCCGGAGCCGTCCCGCTGAAATCGGCGTGCAACGTGCCGTCGCGGATCTCCACCCGGACCGTGATGGCGATGTCCTCGTCCGTAATCCCATCGCCTTCGAGCCAGTCGGTGGCCGTGGCGGCACCGGACGGTAAGCGCGCCAGCACGGCTTGCGTGCGGCGCTCCGCGTCGTCCATCAGGTCCCGGGCGGCTGCGTTGACGAATGCCCAGCCGTGTCGCGCAGCGAGCGTCCACATGGCCTCCGCCCCGCGCTCCACGGCGGCACGCTGCGCGGCCAGATCGGCGCGGCGCACTTCCGGCGTCCGGACGTTGGCGAGCAACAGACGCTCGACTTCCGGCGTGAACGGAACCGGGGGCACAATGACTCCCTCGGCATAGAGCTCGCGCGCACCGGCCGGCATGCTGCCGGGGGTCGCTCCACCCACATCCGAATGATGCGCCCGGACCACGCTGAACCCGCCGACACCGTCGGCTGTACGAATCACGCCGACCAGCGTGAGATCCGGAAGATGGGAGCCACCCGCGTAGGGATCGTTGACGATGTACAACTCACCGGGACGGGGCCGTTCCGCCCGCACGGCAGCGACCGCGTCCGCGAGCGCGCCCAGATGCACCGGGATGTGGGCGGCTTGCGCGATCATGTCCCCTGCCGCATCGAACAGTGCCGCGGACGCATCCCGCCGCTCCCGGATGTTCGGCGAAACGGCCGAGTGGATGAGCACGAGACCCATCTCCTCGGCGATCCCGGCAAACGCGTGCGCCATCACCTCGCGCGTGATTGGATCGAGCGTCACACGCGCTCCAGCACAACGGCCCCGGAGCCGTCCACAGTTCCCCGCCATCCGGGCTCGATCAGGGCCGTGGCATCGGGGCCCGCCATGATGGCCGGTCCAGTGATGCGCAGCCGGGCGGGCAGCTCGCCCAGCGGCCATACCTGCGCATCGACCGGAGTGCCCCGAATGCTGATGCGCCGTCGTCCC
>DATFGN010000268.1:0-6854 GCA_035249405.1 Gemmatimonadales bacterium | reverse complement strand
CGGCACACGGAACCGCCGCGGGCCCGGCACTCGTCCTCGACGATTTCAATGCCCGTGACGCCGCACATCTCCAGCGCCCGCCGATGCCATCCGATGACGGTCAGGCAATCGGGCGCGGAAAACGTCTCCGCATCGAAGGTTGTGAGCTGGGCGCTCCGCTCACCGGTCTTGGCGTATTCCCGGCGGCCCGTGTCGTAATACAGGCGATAGATCTGCGGCGCCTTGGCGAGGAACGCGTGGGGATCGCCAGGGGTGATGAACGCGCGGTGCACCGTCGTGAGATTGCTCTCCGCCGACGCGGCGCCCAGCTGCTCGAAGAATTGCGGGTTGCCCTGGGCCAGCACCGTCACGATGGCCTCGTCCAGCCGCCGGCCCAGATCGAACGGGCACCACTGCACGGCGATCAGGTTGCGCAACGCGTGCCGCTCATCTGGACTGAACGACGCGAGCACGCGCTCCACCCCGTCCTTACCGGCAATCTGCCCGACGAACGCCAGGCGCGATTTGAGCACCGAGCCCTTCACCTGCTGCACGGAGAACTCCTCAGCGGATGTAGCAGTAGCGTTCCGGCCCGGCCAGGCGCGCGCGGTCCAGGGCGAGCTGCATGGCGTCGCCCGCGGCGAGCGTGGTCTCGGCCCACCACGTGTAGTCGTTGTCGCCGATACGCGCGTCCGCCCACAACACGTAGCGGCCCGGGTCGAGCGAATCGAACCGGTAGCGGCCTTCGGCGCCGGTGGACATCCGGCGCGCCGAGGCCGGCACGAGCGAGGTGCGGATGCTGGCCTCGGTGCGATCCTGCAGCGCCCGCAGGCTGTCCAGGCCCGTCGCCTGGGCACGGGTCCGCGCGGAGCTCGCTCCCCAACGGCGCATGGCGCGACCCAGTTGACGAGGCCGCAGCATGACCAGGGCGGTGCGGCTGAGCAGAACCGAGTCGAGGGGCAGCGGCTCCGGCAGTCCCGCGGCGACGGCGCGAAACTGCGTTGCATAGTCCTGGCAGAGCCCGTCCAGCACCGCGTCGAGCGAATCGGCTTGCGGAATAAGCCGAACCGTCGTGCCGATGCCGGGAGCCACATCGCCACCCGGTAGCGCGAGCGACACGCCCCCTTCGATCGAAGCAGGATGCGGGCCGGGCCGGCACGCGGCTGCCAGCGCGAGCCAAACAGCGACGACGAGTGGACGGCGCACGCCCTAAATTGCGTCCCAATCAGACGGACCGATAGCGCGCGCCGAGGTGCTCGCGCATCTTACCCGTTGTCGCAGAGTCGCTACAACCTTTTCGGTGAGCCCATTCCATGCCCCAGTATCGCGTGCGCCTGTTTCTCGCCGTTCTCTTCACATTGCCGGCCTGGCTGGCCGCCCAGGACAAAGCGCGCTTCGCCTCACTGCAGGAAGCACAGCGCGCCGGTGCGGCGCTCGCGGGTGGGTCCGGTCCCCGCAACGTCAACTGGATTGACGGCGGGCGGCGCTATTCCTTTATTGCGCGCACCGATTCGGGAGAGTCGATTCGTCTTGCCGATCCCGCCACGGGGCGAGACAGTCTGCTGTTCCAGGCCCAGGGGCTCACCTTCCCGGAGACGACCGAGGCATTCGCCTACCAGTCGTTCCAGTGGGCACAGGACTCCAAGCACCTCGTGTTTCAGACGCACTTCCAGCCGTTGTATCGTCGCTCGGGAACGTCGGACTACTACGTCTACGCTCTCGCCGATCGCTCGCTCAAGCTGGGCGCGCGCGGGGCGCGCACCGCCGAGCTGTCGCCCAGCGGAGCGCTGATGGGTTATGAGCGCGAGGGGGACCTGTACATCTACGATCTGGGAGCCGCCAAGGAGACGCGCCTCACCGACGATGCGACGCCGACGAAGTACAACGGGCACTTCGACTGGGTGTACGAGGAGGAATTCGGGCTCGCGCAGGCGTGGACGTGGTCGAACGACAGCCGCCACATCGCCTACTGGCAAATCGATGAGAGTCCGGAACCGGTGATCCAGTTTTCCGACTTCGCGGGCTCGCACCCCGAATGGACCAGCATCCGCATCCCGCAGCCCGGTGATTCGAACCCGACGGTGAAGATCGGCGTCGTCGACGTGCGCAGCGGGCAGCGCGTGTGGCTCGATCCGGGCGAATCGGGCGAGTACTACGTGCCGCGCATCTACTGGACCAGCCGGCCCGACACGCTCGCCGTGATCACGCTGAACCGGCCCCAGAACCGGCTCCGCCTCTACTTCTTCGACGTCACGACCGGCGGCAAACAGCTCGTGTTCTCGGACAGCTCCGACACCTGGCTCGACGTCTATGATTTCTACGCCGGCGTGCAGGACCTGATGACCTTCCCCGCCGGCCGCAACGAGTTCCTCTGGGTCTCCGACCGCGACGGCTGGCAGCACATCTACCGCTACGACTATTCGGGGCGGTTGATCAAGCAGGTCACGCGTGGTCCTTGGAGCGTGGTGCGCATCGAAGGCGTCGACGTGCCGCGCGGCGTGATTTACTACACGTCCACCGCCGTCTCCCCGCTCGAGCGGCAGCTGTATGCCGTCAAGTTTGACGGCAGCGGTACGCGCCGCCTCACCGCCACGACGGGCACCCACCAGATCGACATGTCGCCCGACGCGCGCTACTACATCGACCGCTGGTCGGCCGTGGGTCAACCGCGGCAGGTCGAGCTGTGGGCCACGGGATCCCGGATGCTGAAGAAGCTCGAGGACAACGCGCGCGTCACGCAGTGGCTGGCCACGCACGCCTACTCGGCGCCCGAGCTGATCCGGTTCACGAGCAGCGACTCGGCGCAGATCGACGCGTCCGTGATCAAGCCGTGGCCGTTCGACTCCACGCGTCGCTATCCCATGGTGTTCGCGATCTACGGTGGGCCGGGCTCACAGCAGGTGTACAACTCGTTCAGCACCAGCGGCTGGTCGCAATGGTTGGCGCAGCAAGGGTACATCGTGGTCGGGGTGAACAACCGCGGCACCAACAACTACGGCCGCGACTTTATGAAGACGACCTACAAGCGCCTCGGCTACTGGGAAGCGCACGATTTCGCCGAAACGGCACGCCACCTGGCGACGCGGAGCTACGCCGACGCGGCTCGCGTGGCGATCATCGGGACCAGCTACGGTGGCTACAGCGCCGTGTACACGATGGAGATGTACCCGGATCTCTTCACGGTCGGGATCGCCAACTCGCCGGTCACCGACTGGCGGCTCTACGACACGATCTATACCGAGCGCTACATGGGCCTGTTGTCGGATAACGTCGCCGGCTACGACTCGAGCTCGGCATTGACGCATGCCAGCCAGATCAAGGGACATCTGTTCCTGATCCATTCGATGATGGACGACAACGTCCATCCGCAGAACACGATGCAGCTGCTCACGGCGCTGACCGATGCCCGCATCGACGCGGAGCTGCGGATCTATCCGCCGGGGCACCACGGGGCGGCGTACAATGCCCAGAGCAGCTTCCTGATTCAGCAGGCGATGACGGAATTTCTGGCGCGGCACCTCAAAGGGTCCGGCGCCGGGATGGTGGGGACCACGCCCTGACGGGCGGCAACTCCACGCCGCCTCGGGGTAGTTGAGCGTAGCACGCGGGCCTTGGGAGGAGGGGGTATGCGCAGCACTCGACAGGTTTCACTCTTGCTCATGATCACGGTGGCGTGCGCGACGAAGACGCAGACCGGGGCGATCATCGGGGCCGCCGGCGGCGCCGTCGCGGGCGGCGTGATCGGCAAAGCCACGGGCAACACGGCGCGGGGCGCCATCATCGGCGCGGCCGTGGGCGGCGCGGCGGGGGCCATCATCGGCGCGCAGATGGACAAGCAGGCCAAGGAGCTGCAGCAGAATATCCCGGGTGCCACCGTCGAGCGCATCGGCGAGGGAATCGCGGTGACGTTCGCGTCGGGATTGCTCTACGATTTCGATTCTGACGTCGTGAAAACCGAATCGCAAAAGAACCTTCGGACCCTCGCGCAGAGCCTCGAAAAGTATCCGGGGTCGGACATTCTCATCGTGGGTCATACCGACCAGGTCGGCCCGGCGTCGTACAACCAGGGCCTGTCCGAGCGCCGCGCCTCGGCGGCGGCGAACTACCTCATTTCGCAGGGCGTGGTGCGATCCCGCGTTTCTACCCGTGGCATGGGCGAGACGGACCCCGTGGCGAGCAACGACACCGAAAGTGGCCGAGCCCGCAATCGTCGGGTGGAAGTCGCGATTTACGCCAGCGAAGCGTACAAACAGCAGGTGACGCGGGGGAACTGACGCTTTACGATCACGCCGCGATTCTGTTCACGGCCACCACCTAGGCAGAATCTGGTGGTGGCCGTCTTGTATCGATCAGGTTCTTCGGATCAGAACGACGCGACCGCAACTGGAACGGTGGAGTAGCCGAAGGTGCCGCGGCCGAGCAGGCCACCGCCGTTGTCGCCCCAGCAGGAGACAGCACCGACGCTCGTGAGTCCGCAGGTATGAAAGTGGCCTGCATCAAGAGCGCTGAAGGTCAGGCCCCCCGCCACGGCGAGCGGCGTGGTGCTGTTCGTCGTAGAGCCGGTACCGAGCTGGCCGTGGTCGTTCAGGCCCCAGCAGTAAGCCGCGCCCGCGCTCGTCAGCCCGCAAGTGTGAGCCGCGCCCGCGGTGAGGGCGCTGAAGGTCAAGCTCCCAGCAACGATAGCCGGCGTTGAGTCATTGGTCGTCGATCCCGTGCCGAGCTGACCCTGGTTGTTCAGGCCCCAGCAGTAGGCCGCACCGGCGCTTGTCAGTCCGCAGGTGTGACGAAGACCCGCGTCGAGAGCGCTGAAGATCAGGCCTCCGACGACGGCGACCGGCGTGTCGCTACTCGTGGTTGTTCCGGTGCCGAGCTCTCCGAAGGGATTACCGCCCCAGCAATAGGCGACCCCGGCACTCGTAAGCCCGCAGGTGTGACGATAGCCCGCGGTGATTGCGCTGAAGGTCAAGCCACCGGCAACGGGGACCGGCGCCAAGCAGGTTAGGTCAGGCGATGATTGACAGACAGTGCTATCCGTGGTCGACCCCATGCCGAGTTGGCCGTGCAGGTTCCAACCCCAACAATAGGCCGCGCCCGCACTCGTGAGCCCACAGGTGTGACGCATGCCCGCGGCGAGGACGCTGAAGCTCAAGCCCCCGGCCACGGCGACCGGCGTTGGGCTATCAGTGGTCGATCCGTTCCCCAGCTCGCCGACCTCGTTGTAGCCCCAGCAATACGCCGCCCCGGAGTTCGCTGCGCCGCACACGTACCAGGCGCCCGGAGCGAGCGTGCTGAAGCTCAAACCCCCGGCCACCGCGACCGGACTCGCGCTATCAGTCGCCGATCCTGTGCCGAGCAGCAAGGCCGCGCCCCAGCAATAGACGGCGCTGCTCGAGGTCAGCGCGCACGTGTGTATCCCGCCAGCAACGACCAGCGTCGCTGGTGCCAGATCGGACACGGGCGCCGGAACCCACCAGGTCCGTGCCACCCCGTCCCCGAGCTCGCCATTCAGGTTCGAGCCCCAGCAATAGTCCGCACCGGCGCTGGTGAGCGCGCAGGTGTGAGCGCCGCCCGTGGCGATGGCGCTGAAGCGCAGGCCGCTGGAGACGGCGACCGGTATGGTGCTATTGATCGTCGCGCCCGTGCCGAGCACGCCATTACTGTTCGCGCCCCAGCAGTAGGCTGCCGCGTCAGTGGTCAACCCGCAGGTGTGGGATCCGCCTGCAGCAAGCGTGCTGAAGCTCAGGCCGCCGGCGACGGCGACCGGCGTGGCGCTATGGGTCGTCACGCCGCTACCGAGCCTGCCATCAGAGTTGTGACCCCAGCAGTAGGCCGCCCCGGCGCTCGTCAGCCCGCAGACGTGCAACCCGCCCGAAGTAAGGGAGCGAAAGCTCAAACCTCCGTCGACGGCGACCGGCGTGAGACTATTCGCCGAAGAACCCGTCCCGAGCTCTCCAAACTCGTTCCGGCCCCAGCAGTAGGCCGCCCTGACGCTCGTCAGTCCGCAGGTGTGACCACCACCTGCGACAACTGATCTGAAACGCAGGTCCCCGTCGACGGCGACCGGCGTGGCGCTACTGGTCGTCGAGCCGTTACCGAGCTCACCATAGTCGTTGCTGCCCCAGCAGTACGCTTCGCCGTCGCTCGTCAGCCCGCAGGTATGGGTGGTGCCCGTAGCGAGCGCGCTGAAGATCAGGCCCCCAGCGACGGCGATCGGCGCGGCGCTGCTCGTGGTGGAGCCGGTACCGAGCTCGCCAACGTCGTTGCTGCCCCAGCAGTAGGCTGCCCCGGCGGCGGTGAGCCCGCAGGTGTGTCGAAAGCCCGCCACGATGGCGCTGAAGTCCAGGCCGCCAGCGACGGCGAGTGGTGTTGCGCTCAGGGTGAACGAACCATTGCCGAGCTGGCCGGAGGTGTTGTCGCCCCAACAGTACGCCGCCCCGGCGCTGGTGAGCGCACAGGTGTACCCGTAGCCCGCGGCGAGGGTGGGCACGATGGTGACCGGTGAGTTGAGGAACTCCTTGCAACCCAGAGCGACTCCAACCGCCAACAAACTGGCGACGATCGCCAGCATCACGCGCTTGCGGCTCATTGCAGGCTCGCTCCTTGTCGACAGAGCTTACACCAAGGTATGCTGCCCGGCCATGACCGTCTGGGGCACGTTGGCGCTCGTGTATCACCTGGCGAGCCGGTTGGCGTATGTGCTGTGGGTAGGGTGGGCGCTGCGGCGCGAAACGCGCACGCAGTACTACGCCCGGACCTACGGCGCAAAGGCGGGATTCCGGCGGTTTCGCCGCATCGCGGCCGCGCTGATGAACAACGACGGTGCCAGCTTCCTCGTGCTGTGCCTGCTCACGCGGGGAACGCTGCCGATCGCGGCG
>DATFGN010000267.1:0-2571 GCA_035249405.1 Gemmatimonadales bacterium | reverse complement strand
CGTTGACATCATAGACGATCTGCTCGATGCCCAGGCGCGCTGACCTCCACCGCATTCTCGTCATCGGATCCGGCCCCATCGTGATCGGGCAGGCGGCGGAGTTCGACTATTCCGGCACGCAGGCCACCAAGGCGCTGCGTGAAGAAGGCTACGAGGTCGTCCTCGTGAACTCCAATCCCGCGACGATCATGACTGATCCGGAGGTGGCCGACCGGACCTACATCGAGCCGGTCACGTCCGAGTGGGTACGCCTGGTCATCGAGCGCGAGCGGCCGGACGCCCTGCTGCCGACCATGGGCGGCCAGACGGCGCTCAACGTCGCCATGGCGCTCGAGCGCGACGGGACCCTGGCGGAGTTCGGCGTCGAGCTGATCGGGGCCTCGGCACGGGCCATCCAGATGGCGGAAGACCGGGCGGAGTTCGCCACCGCGATGCAGCGCATCGGCCTCGAGACCCCGCAGGGCCGGACCGTGACCTCACTGGACGATGCCCTCGAGGCGGTGGCCGTGACCGGCTATCCGGCGATCATCCGGCCTTCCTACACGCTCGGTGGGACCGGCGGCGGCATCGCCTACAATCGCGCGGAATTCGAGGAGCTGGTGGAGCACGCGCTCGAGCTGTCGCCGGTGCGCTCTGCGCTCATCGAGCGCAGCGTGCTCGGCTGGAAGGAATTCGAGCTCGAGGTGATGCGCGACGGCGCGGACAACGTGGTGATCGTCTGCTCGATCGAGAATCTCGATCCTATGGGCGTCCACACCGGGGATTCGATCACCGTGGCCCCGGCCATGACGCTCACCGACCGCGAGTACCAGCGGATGCGCGACGCGGCCATCGCGATCATTCGGGAGATTGGCGTGGCGGCGGGCGGCTGCAACATCCAGTTCGCCGTGAACCCGGCTGATGGCGAGATGCTCGTCATCGAGATGAACCCCCGCGTGAGTCGCTCGTCCGCCCTCGCCTCGAAAGCGACCGGATTCCCGATCGCGCGGATCGGGGCGAAGCTCGCGGTGGGGTTCACGCTGGACGAATTGCCCAACGACATCACCAAGACCACCCCCGCTTCGTTCGAGCCGGTGTTGGACTACGTCGTGGTGAAGGTGCCGCGGTTCGCGTTCGAGAAGTTTCCCACCGCCGATTTCCGCCTCACCACGCAGATGAAATCAGTGGGCGAAGCGATGGCCATCGGCCGGACCTTCAAGGAAGCGTTCCAGAAGGGCCTGCGGGCGCTGGAGGCGGGCCGCGCCGGCTGGGTTGTGGGCGCGACGCTCGCCGAAGATCGGCTCACGAGCGACGCCCCGGACGATCTGCGCGTCGCGCTCCGCATCCCAACGCCGGAACGGATCTTCCAGATCAAGCGGGCCCTCACGGCCGGGCTCACGGTCGACGTCATCGCTCAAGCGACGGGCATCGACCCGTGGTTCCTGTTCCAGATGGGTGAGCTGCTCGATGCCGAAACCCGCTTCGGCGCCCTCGCCGAGCTTTCGGCGGGCGCGCTGCGCGTCATGAAGCGGTTGGGCTTTTCCGACCGGCAGCTGGCAACCCTGCGGGACTCGACGGAGACGGAGATCCGCGAGCAACGCTGGGCCTTGGGCGTGCGACCCGTCTACAAGACCGTGGATACCTGCGCCGGTGAATTCCCGTCGTCCACGCCGTACCTCTACTCTTGCTACGACGAGGAGAACGAATCCGAACCGCTGGGCGAGCAGGCCGTGATCATCCTCGGCAGCGGTCCGAACCGCATCGGGCAGGGCGTCGAGTTCGACTACTGCTGCGTCCGGGCGGGGCTCGCGTTCCGAGAGCTCGGGTACCGGACCATCATGATCAATTCCAATCCCGAGACCGTTTCCACCGACTTCGACATTTCCGACAAACTGTACTTCGAGCCGCTCACGTTCGAAGACGTGATCGAGATCGTCCACCTGGAGCAGCCGCTCGGCGTGGTCGTGCAGCTGGGTGGGCAGACGCCGCTGCGCCTGACGACCGCGCTGGCCGCGGCCGGTGTGCGCATTCTGGGAACCTCCCCGGATGCCATCGATACCGCGGAAGACCGGCAGCGCTTCGAGCAGCTGGCGCGCCGGCTCGGCGTCAATCAGCCGCCCAACGGCAGTGCCCGTTCGGTGGAGGAAGCGGCGCAGGTCGCCGAGCGGATCGGCTTTCCGGTGTTGATCCGTCCGTCGTACGTCCTGGGGGGGCGGGCCATGGAAATCGTGTACGACGTGGCCTCGCTGCGCGAGTTCTTCGAGAAGGCCGCAAAGGTGGCGCCCGAGTACCCGGTGCTGATCGACCAGTTTCTGGAGGACGCGTTCGAAGCCGACGTGGACGCGATCGCCGACGGGACGCGCTGTGTCATCGGCGGGGTGATGCAGCATATCGAGGACGCCGGCATTCACTCGGGCGATTCCGCCTGCGTCATGCCTCCCTATCTCATCGGCGATCAGCAGGTTGAGGAGCTGCGCCGGCACACCAAGGCGTTCGCGGCGGCGCTGGGGGTGGTCGGCCTGATCAACGTGCAATACGCCATCAAGGATGGGGTCGTGTACGTCCTCGAGGTGAACCCACGCGCATCCCGTA
>DATFGN010000266.1:0-2713 GCA_035249405.1 Gemmatimonadales bacterium | reverse complement strand
TCTGATGTGTGGTGTGCATCAAACCGGTCCACACGCGGACATCCAGGCGCTGTTCCGAACGGCCGGAAAGCGTGCCATCGCTCCCGCTGGTCGGCCACCCGCTCACGAGGCCGAAGGGGTTGAGGCGATACGGCTGGACGTTCCGCAAGTCGTTTCGGTTCAGGAGCGGCGTGCGCAGGCCGGCATTGGACCGGATGTTGCGCACGATCTGGTCGGTGAGCGGAAATGGAATGCTGTCGCTGCCGACGAAATGCAGTGCCGACCACGCGATGCCCAGGGCCGGGTCGCGCGACGCCGCCTCTGAGTTTGGCGTGAGTAGTCCGGCGGTCTCGTAATGCGCTCCCAGCGACAGCACGGTGTGCAGGGTGAGAGGGGCGTTGGCCAGTGGTTGTGACCAGTTCAGCACCGCGAGGCGCGACCAGGTTCGGGCGCCCGAAAAGAGCGCGGGATCGCCGATCGCCATGCCGGGAAAGAACCGTCGCTGCTCGTCGCTCAGGAGGCCGGTCACGGCCAGACTCGCTCCCGAGCCGGTTCGATAGACGACCTTTGCAAATCCACGACGCTGCGTGAGCCAGTCGAGGGGTCGCCGCAATCCGGTCGACTGCACGAACGTCGGGATCGTCACGGCAGCGACAGTCGTATCGGGTCCGCCCCAGACGAACGCCGGTTGATCGGCCGCGCCGAGGCCCCGGTAGGCCGAGCCCTGGCCGACGAGCTCGCCGCCGACGAACCATGTCAGCCGGGCCGAAAGCGGGCCGCCGGCAGAGCCGACGAAGCGGTTGTACCCAACGCTCGAGCCGTCGCCGAACGGGGCGTCGGTGTGGGCGAGCAAGTGCCCTTCCAGCTGGGTTCCGCCAGAACGGGTGACGTAGGAGACGACCCCGCCGCGTCCGTCATCCACGGCGAGGTCCGGGAGGCCGGTCGTTATTGCGACCGACTCGATGGCATCGGTCGCCAGACTGATCCCGTGACGTCCTGAGATGAGGAAACGGGCTGGGGCGCCGTCGATGTAGACGCTTGCGCTCGCGCCACCAGACGTTCCCAGGCGCAGCGAGAGGTTCGATCCACTGCCGATGCCGATACCGTTGCCACGCTGGGCCACGCCCGGAGCGAGCACAAAGGCGTCGCGTGGGTCGTCGACTGGGAGGCGGAGCAGGAGCGAGTGGGGCAGGACGGTGCGACTTGCACCGATCACGGTCGAATCACCTGGGGCCGAGTCGGGTTTCGCATATGTACCGTTTGGCGTCTGGAGCAGCATCGTGGTCGATAGGAGCGTCACGACGATGCTCATGAAGTTGATTCTCCGTAGACGCGGCCGCGCCGCTCCGGACCGAGCCAGGCAACGACGGCACAGAGCACGAACACCGTTCCAGCCGTGACCGACATCGCCCAGGCGTAGCTTCGGCCCTCGGCGATGTGGGCAGTGAGCCAGGGCATCCCGCTGGCGATGAACACACCGCACTGGTAGGCGAACCCGGGAAGAAACCCGCGCACCGTATCGGGGGCCAGCTCCGTGATATGTGCCGGGATGACGCCCCACGCTCCCTGCACCATGAACTGCATCAGGAATGCGCCGGCGACGAGCACGGCGACCGATGGCGCGAACGCCCACAGGGGAATCAGCGCCACGGCACCGACCAGGGCGAGGACGATCGTGCGCCGCCGCCCCAAACGATCCGAGTAGAGACCGCACAGGATGCCGCCCGTCAGCGCGCCGACCATGGAAAACGCCGTCAGCATCGCCTTCTGTTGCGGCGAGAACCCCCAGTCACGCTGGAGGAACGTGGGGTAGAGATCCTGGGTGCCGTGGGATACGCCGTTCATCATCGCCATCAGGAGCGTGATGTAGAGGAAGGTGGGCCAGTTGCGCCCGATCGCCCTCCCCAGGTGCGACCAGCTCTCGGCTTTGGTGCGCTGCCACACCTCCGATTCGGTCACCTGCAACCGGATGTACAGGGCCAACAGCGCCGGGAGGCCGCCGATGAAAAACAGCGGTCGCCAGCCCCAACGCGGGAACACGAAGTAATAGCACAGAGCGGCGAGGAGGTAGCCCGCAGCGTATCCTTGCTGCAGCAGGCCGGAAAACATGCCGCGCTGCTTGGGCGGCACCTTCTCCATCACCAGCGAAGCGCCAACGCCCCATTCGCCACCCATCCCGATCCCGAAGATGGCGCGCAGCACCAGGAACGTGGCATAGCTGCCGGCGAATCCGGTCAGCACTTCCGCCAACGAGTAGAACACGAGATCGATCATCAGGGGCAGCCGCCGGCCGTAGCGGTCCGCCAGCAGTCCGAAGATGAACGCTCCCACCGGACGAAATGCCAACGTCAGCGTGATCGAGAAGGCGATCTCGGCGTCGGTCCGGCCGAATTCCTTGGCGATCGCCGTCAGCGTCATGACGACGAGGAAGAAATCGAACGCGTCGAGCGTCCAGCCCAGGAATCCGGCGATTACGGCCGGGCGGTGGGACTGGGTTTTCATCAGGCGAGGCGTCGTAAGCCGTCAGCGATGATGGTGAAGAGCTGGTCGATTTCGGGCTCCGCGATGATGAGTGGCGGCGAGAGCGCAACCACGTCCCCCGTCACGCGCACCAGCGCGCCGCGTTGGAAGCAGTCCACGAACAGCTCGAACGCCCGGGCCCCCGGCGCACCGGCCCGTGGCTCGAGCTCGATCGCCGCCATCAGGCCGATATTGCGCAGGTCGATGACATGCG
>DATFGN010000265.1:0-7246 GCA_035249405.1 Gemmatimonadales bacterium | reverse complement strand
TTGCGCAGCCAGGACCTGCTCCACCCACCCGGCCAGTGCACCGGCATCCGCCACCTGTAGCAGCCCGAGCGACTCGGCCACGGCCTTTGGATCGCCCCCGCTCTCAGCCACCGCCTCGAACACGCGCTTCCCAGCTTGCGTCGAGATCGCTCCCGCTTTCACCAGCCCGATCAATTGGGCGAGTGCTTGGGGAGTCACCCGCAGCGCGCCGTCGTGCTTGTTCGCATCCGCCCGCACCTCACCCATAATCCAGTTCGCCGCCGGCTTGGGCTCAGCCCCGGCCGTCACCGCGGCCTCGAAGTAGTCGGCGACTGCCGCGACCTGCGTCAGAACCCCGGCGTCCTGCGCCGGGATTCCGTAGCGAGTCGTAAGCCGTTCGCGCTTGGCCGCGGGGAGTTCGGGAATCGCCGCACGCTCCTCCTCGAGCCACGGCGCGGGCACCACGAGCGGCGGCAGGTCCGGCTCGGGGAAGTAGCGGTAGTCCTTGCTCTCCTCTTTGGCACGTTGCGGCCGCACGGTACCGGCGCGGGCATCGAACAGCATCGTCTGCTGCACGATAGTGCCGCCCGACTCCAACACCCCGATCTGCCGCTCGCGCTCCAGGGTGAGCGCCTTCTCGACGAACGCGAACGAATTGATGTTCTTCACTTCGGTCTTGGTCCCCAGGGCCGTCTCGCCGGCGCGCCGCACCGAGACATTGGCATCCACCCGCAGGCTGCCCTTTTCCATGTCGCAATCGGAAACCCCGGCGTATTGGAGAATTTCCTTCAGGGCCAGGAGGTAGGCCCGCGCTTCCTGCGGCGAGCGGAAATCGGGACCAGTCACGATCTCCGCGAGTGGCACGCCGGAGCGGTTCAGGTCCACCGCCGTCGCCCGGGGAATGCGATCGTGCAGGGACTTCCCGGCGTCCTCTTCCACGTGGAGGCGGACGATCGTGGCGCGGACCGCCCCGCGCTCGGGACTCGAGAATGCGACGCTGCCTTCGCTCGCCAGCGGCTCCTCGTACTGGGAGATCTGGTAGCCTTTCGGCAGATCGGGATAGAAATAGTTCTTGCGGGCGAAGATGCTGCGGGATTGGACGCGACAGCCCAGCGCGATGGCGGCACGCACGGCGAGCCGGATCGCCTGCGCGTTCACGATCGGCAGGGCGCCGGGAAGTCCGAGGCACACGGGGCAGACATTGGTGTTGGGGGGCGCGCCGAACGCGCTTGAGCAGCCGCAAAACATCTTGGAGCGGGTCTGCAGCTGAACGTGGGTCTCGAGCCCGATGACGGTCTCCCACGCCGCGCCGGCCACTACGCTTCCTCCGTGGCGGATACCACGCGCTCCAGCGCCAACGCCGCCCGGAGCAGGCGCGGCTCCTCGAACGCCGGCGCCATCAGCTGTCCGCCGATCGGGAGCCCCTGCACCCGCCCGATAGGCAGGGTCAGCGCCGGCAATCCGGCCAGGTTCGCAGTGACCGTGAAGATGTCCGCGAGATACATGGCGACCGGATCGTCCATGCGGTCGCCGGCCCGAAAGGCGGGCGTCGGCGTGGCCGGCGTGAAGATCAGATCGACGCCCTGTTCGAAGACGTGACGAAAATCCTGCGCGATCAGGCCGCGCATGCGCTGCGCGCGTCCGTAGTAGGCTTCGTAGTAGCCCGCCGAGAGTACGTATGTCCCCACCAGGATGCGGCGCCGCACTTCCGGGCCGAACCCCTGCCCTCTCGTGTTGCGGTACAACTGCCGCACATCGTCCGCGGCGCCGAAGCGGGGGCCGTAGCGCACGCCGTCGTAGCGCGCCAGGTTCGACGAGGCTTCGGCCGGCGCGACGATGTAGTAGGTCGGAATCGCATACAGCGTGTGGGGCAGCGAAATCGGCCGCAGCGTGGCGCCGAGCTGGCGGAGATGCTCCATCGTCCGCTCACATGCACGCCGGATGCCCGCGTCCAGGTCCGCCGGAAAGTATTCCCCGGGGATCCCGATCACCGTTCCTTTGAGATCGGGCGCGGCTTCGGGTACGGTCATCGGATCGCGGTCCGCGCACGTGGAGTCGAGCGGATCGCGTCCACTGATGACGGTCAGGACCTGCCCGGCGCGTGCCACGGTGTCGCCGAATACGGCGATCTGGTCCAGCGAGCTGCCGAACGCCACCAGCCCGTAGCGGGACACGCGACCGTAGGACGGCTTGATGCCCACCACGCCGCAGAACGCTGCGGGCTGGCGCACGGAGCCTCCCGTCTCCGAGCCGAGTCCCGCCGGCACCGCGCCGGCCGCGACGAGTGCCGCCGAGCCTCCCGACGAGCCGCCCGGCACCCGCGATGGATCGAGCGGATGATGGGTGCGACCGTATGCCGAATGCTCGGTGGAAGACCCCATGGCGAACTCGTCGCAATTCGTCTTGCCGGCGATCACGGCCCCGGCCGCTTTGAGACGCGCGATGGCGGTGGCATCGTACGGCGAGCGATACCCCTCGAGAATCTTCGAGCCGCACGACGTCGTGTACTCGAGCGTGCAGATGTTGTCTTTGACGACCACGGGCAGGCCGGCCAGCGGCCCCTGTGTCGGGGCTTGGGCGAGCTGCGTCGCGAGCGATGCGCGCACCTCCGCCAGCGGCGTCAGCAGCGCGTGCAGCGGCTCGGCTCGGGCGAGCCGGTCGACGATCGCGTCGTGGCTCACTCGTCGTCCGTCGCGGCGTCGGCTTCGCGCTCGAACGCACCCAGCCGCGGGACCAGAATGAATCCGTCGCGGAAGCTCGGGGCCATCTGCGCCGGTCCGAACGCGATCGGCGCGGGCCGCACTTCATCGGCGCGCAACGGCGCCGCCGCAGGGCCGGGCACGAACGGCTCGGCGGTTTCACTTCCCGAGACCGTGGCAATCTGCGCCACATAATCGAGTATCCGGGACATCTGCTGGACCAGGGCGGGCAACGCGGTCGCGTCGACGTGCAGCTCCGCCAGCTGCGCGATCCTCAGGACTTCGTCTTTCGTGACGCTCATGGGCTGTCCCCGTCCCAGTCGCGCTCCAACGCCGCGAACGCGACCATCAGCAGTTTCGTCCCGACATCGGAGTCGTCGAACTCCACCGTCACTTTGAGCGTCCGCCCCACGCCCGACACCTCGCGCACCACGCCGCCGCCGAACTTGCGGTGACGCACCCGCTCCCCGCGCACATAGCGCGGCGCGTCCTGGGAGGTGTCGTCTTCGAACACGGGTTCGGGCTCTTCGACCCGTCGCCAACGGGCCCGGCCGGCTCCCGTTCCCGTCTTCAGACCGCCGAATGAGGCGGCCCGGCTCCAGTTGGGTGTTGTCGTCCGATCCTCCACGATCGCCGCCGGCAGGGCGTCCAGAAAGCGCGATGGCTCGGCCATCTCGAGCCGGCCGTTGCGATAGCGGGTACGCGCCCACGAGAGGTACAGGCGCTCGCGCGCCCGCGTGAGACCCACGTAACAGAGCCGTCGTTCCTCCTCGAGGCCCCCGGGCTCCCCCGCCGTGCGCGCCAATGGAAACAGCCCGTCCTCGAGCCCGGCCAAGGCCACCACGGGCCACTCGAGTCCCTTCGCCATGTGCACCGTGAGCAATGTGATCCCGGAGGCCTTGGCGCCGCCGAATTCGTCGGTCGGCGTCACCAACGCCGACTGCGTGAGGTAGCGCGCGATCATCGTGCCCTCCTCCGCTGAGCTCGCATCGGCCACCTCGGCCCAGGCCGCCGCTCCGGCAATCAACTCCCGGACGTTATCGAGTCGTTCGATCCCCTCGATCCCTTCCTCCCGCAACCACGCCTCGTAGTCCGTCGTCACAACAATCATTTCGAGCGCCGTCGCGGGATCGCCCTGACCGGCCGCCGTCCGCAACCGGTCGATTAAGCTCGCGAAGGTGCGAAACCCTTCCCGGAGACCGGGCCGGAGCCCTTCGATGCCATTCCCGCGTCGTGCGGCTTCGAGCAGCGGCACCTTCCAGCGCTGCGCGGCTTCCAACAGGACTCCCACCGATACGTCCCCGATGCCGCGGCGCGGAACGTTGACGACACGCACGAAGGCCTGGTCGTCGGCCGGGTTCGCCAGCAGCCGCAAGTAGGCGAGCAGGTCCTTCACCTCGCGCCGCTCGTAAAAGCTCACGGCTCCCACCAGGCGATAGGGAACGCCGCGCATGCGCAACGCCTCTTCGATCGGGCGGGACTGCGAGTTGGTGCGATACATCACAGCCATGGCTTCGTAGGCCAGGTCGTGCCGCGCCGCGAGCCCCGACAGCTCGGTGGCGAGCCATTCCGCCTCGTCGCGCTCGTCGGCCGCGGCCAGGCGAACGACGTTCGCCCCGCCCGGTATCGCCGTAAACAACGTCTTGCCGAGCCGGTCGTGGTTTTCGGCGATCACGCCGTTGGCGGCGTCCAGGATGTTCTGCGTCGAGCGGTAGTTCTGCTCCAGCTTGATGAGGGTGGCGTTCGGGAAATCGTTCTGAAAGGTGAGCATGTGCCGCACGTCTGCTCCCCGCCACCCGTAGATCGCCTGGTCATCGTCGCCGACCACGCAGAGGTTGCCGTGCACGTGCGCCAGCTCGCGCACCAACCGGTACTGCGCCGCGTTGGTGTCCTGGAATTCGTCCACCAGCACGTGATTGAACCGACGCTGCCACCACGTCAGCCGATCGGGGTGCTCACGAAACAGGCGCAGCGGGAACAGCAGCAGGTCGTCGAAGTCGAGCGCATTGGCGCGTTGCAGCGCGCCACCCAGCTCCACATAGCAATCGGCCGCGACGCGCGCGAGCGGAGAGTCCGCCAGGTGCGTGAACTCGTCAGGCTCGATCATCCGGTTCTTCGCCCCCGAGATCAGGCTGTGCAGGGCGCGCGGCGGGTAGGCTTTGGGCGACATCTGCCGGCGCTCGAGCATCTGTTTCAGGAGCGCCTGCGAATCGTCCTCGTCATAGATCGTGAAATTGGGGGCGAATCCGAGCAGCGGCACTTCGCGCCGGAGCAGACGGGCGGACAGCGAATGGAACGTGCCGATCCACAAGCCGCGGGGATCGGCCCCCAACAGCTTGGCCACCCGCTCCCGCATCTCCCCGGCGGCCTTGTTGGTGAACGTCACGGCGAAAATACGGTCAGCGCGCACACCGCGCGCCTGAATCAGATGCGCGATGCGCGCCGTCAGCACCCGGGTCTTTCCCGATCCCGCGCCGGCCAGCACGAGCAGCGGACCCTCCCCGTGCTCGACGGCACGACGCTGCGCGGGGTTCAGCTCGAGCGTCACGCGGTCGCTCCGGACTCGAGCGGGAACTCGAGCACGAACGTGCTTCCCGGATTCCCCGGCTGATAGTGCAAGCGGCCGCGATGCTGTTGCTCGACGATGCGCCGCGCCAGCGGCAGGCCCAGGCCCCAGCCGCCGGGCTTGCTCGATTCCCCGGGCTCGAACACGAGGCTGCGGCGGCCCACGGGAATGCCGGGGCCGTCGTCACGTATGCTCACCTTCGCGATGGTTCCTGTCGCCTCGACCCGCACGTCGACGCGGCCGCCCCGGCCCGACAGCGCATCCACCGCGTTCTTGATGATCGCCTCCAGCGCCCATTCGATCAGCACGGGATCACCGAGGATCGTGGGCCCGGCGCCGGCCGCGGCCAGATTCATGGTCACGGCGTTGGCTCGAGTCGGCAGCCGCGGGTGGAAGTACGCCACGACGCGCTCGGCGGCCGCGCCGAGTCCCACGGGCTCTCGCCGTGGCGGACGCCCGATGCGCTCGAAGCGGCGCGCCACCCGTTCCAGACGCTCCACATCCGCCTGCAGGTGATCCACGATCTCGGTGCCGGGCGTTTCCGGATGCTCGTGCAACCGCGCGACCCAACCGGTGAGACTCATGAGGGGCGTGCCCAGCTGGTGAGCCGACTCGCGCGCCATGGCCACCCACAGCCGGTCGCGTACCGCGCCCATCCGCTCGCGGTAGGCCCAGACGGCGAGCGCCACGAGGCTGATGAGCACGAGTCCTTCCAGCAGGGCGAGCGTGGTGAGCCGCCGCGAAATGGGCAACGTCCCGTAGTGGACGGTGCCGATGCCCGGCTCCACGATCGGCGGATTCACCGCGTCGAGCTCGGTGATCCAGGCCCGCAGGTGGGCGCTGTCCCGCGCGGCTCCGGGCGGTGCGTTCTCCATGGCGGTCACGCGTCCGCCGCTGTCGGTGACGACGATGGGAATCCGGAACGCCCGCACCTGGGCGGCGACGTCGAACAGCGCTTCGGTGGCGGCATCGGGACTCGGATCGTTGAGACCCCCGAACACGCGGCCGAACAGACGGCTCGTTTCCCGCGCATCCTCGCGGAGATGCCGGGCGACGACCCAGGCCGATCCCACCGACAACGCGGCGAAGAGAGAGGCCACCACGACCACCACCGCCGGCCCCGATCGGCGCAGCGCGTCGCTAGGCACCGTCGGAAGGGGGGCGGAGCCGGTCGGTGCCCATATAGGGCACCAGCGCGGCCGGCAGCGTCACACTGCCATCTGTCTCCTGGCGCGTCTCGAGCAACGCGGCGATGGTGCGCGGCAGTGCGACGCCCGATGCATTCAGCGTGTGCACGAACTCCGGCTTGTCGCCGCGCGCGCGCCGGAACCGGATGCCGGCCCGGCGAGCCTGAAAATCGGTGAAGCTCGAGGCACTGGAGACCTCGAGCCAGGCGCCGACGCCGGGCGCCCAGGCCTCGAGGTCATAGGTCTTGGCCGCGGAGAAACCCAGGTCGCCCGCGGCGATCAAGACCACGCGATACGGGAGCTCGAGCTGCTGCAACACGGTCTCGGCATGCTGGGTGAGCCGTTCGTGATCGGCGGCGGAGTCACCCGGCGCGGTCATGCGCACCAGCTCGACCTTATCGAACTGGTGGACCCGCAACAGCCCGCGCGTGTCCTTCCCCGCCGCTCCCGCTTCCCGTCGAAAGCACGGCGTGTAGGCGGTCAAAGCGATCGGCAACCGGCCGCCATCGAGAATCTCGTCGCGATACAGATTCGTGAGCGGCACCTCGGCGGTCGGTACCAGAAACAGATCGCCCGGATCAGTGCGATACATGTCGTCTTCGAACTTCGGCAGCTGTCCAGTGCCCTGCAGCACCTCGCGCCGCACGAGAATGGGCGGCTCGATTTCGACGTAGCCATGCGCCTGCACGTGCAGATCGAGCATGAACTGGATCAATGCCCGGGCCAGTTTGGCGCCCGCGCCCTGCAGCAGAGGAAATCCCGACCCGGCCAGCTTGGCCCCGCGCGGCAAATCCAGAATCCCCAGACGCTCGGCG
>DATFGN010000264.1:0-6701 GCA_035249405.1 Gemmatimonadales bacterium | reverse complement strand
CGCGTGCTCCGGCCACTCCACCAGCAGGATGGCCTTCTGGACCAGGATGTCGTCGAGCCCCAGGTCACGGGCCTCTTTCGACGACGTCACCCGATAGCAGTCGACGTGAAACACCGGACCGGAGGGAGACTGGTACTGGTGCACGAGCGCGTACGTCGGGCTCGTGGCCGGCACATTGGCGCCCAAGCCACGGCAGATCGCCTGAACCAGGGTCGTCTTCCCCGCGCCCAGGTCGCCCGTGAAGCCGATGATCGCTGGAGCGCCGAGGCTGCGCCCCAGGTCCTCACCGAACCGGTTGAGTTCGTCCTCGCGCAGGCGCACGCCGGCCTCCTCCGGGCTCGAGCTCGGTCTTCAGCTCGAGAAGGTGATCGCGAAGCAGCGCCGCCTGCTCGAAATCCAGCGCCTCGGCGGCCGCCTGCATCTGCGATTCGAGCAACCGAATCATCGACTCCCGTTCCGCTGCATCGGCCGGGCGCCTGGCGGGCGCCTCCGGGACCCGGCTGCCGCGGGCGTCCGCGACGCGGGTCACGAACCGGATATCCATTACCGATTTCACGATCGACCGCGGCACGAGGCCGTGCTCAGTATTGTGGGCCTGCTGCCTCGTGCGGCGGCGCGTCATCTCATCCAGCGCGCGCTGCATCGATCCGGTCATCCGATCGGCGTAAAGAATCGCCTTGCCGTGCAGATTGCGCGCGGCCCGGCCCACTGTTTGAATGAGCGAGCGATCCGAGCGCAGGAACCCCTCCTGATCGGCGTCGAGCACGGCCACGAGGGACACTTCGGGCAGGTCGAGTCCCTCCCGTAACAGGTTGATCCCGACCAGCACGTCGAACTCTCCCAACCGGAGTCCCCGAATGATCTCGACCCGCTCGATGGCATCGATCTCCGAGTGGAGGTAGCGCACGCGAACCCCCTGCTGCTGCAGGTAATCGGTAAGATCCTCCGACATTCGTTTGGTGAGCGTCGTCACGAGCACCCGCTCTCCGACCTTGGCCCGGTCGTGGATCTCGCGCAGCAGGTCGTCCACCTGCCCTTTCACGGGGCGGATCTCCACCTCCGGATCGACGAGGCCGGTAGGCCGGATGATCTGCTCGACCACGACCCCTTCGGACAGCCGCAGCTCCTGATCGCCGGGCGTCGCCGAGACGAACAGCATGCGAGGGATCAGGTGCATGAATTCGTCGATCCGCAGCGGGCGATTGTCGAGCGCCGACGGGAGACGGAACCCGTAATCCACCAGCGTTTGTTTGCGGGACCGATCGCCTTCGTACATGCCGCCGATCTGCGGCAGGCTCTGGTGCGATTCATCCATGATGCACAGAAAATCGTCCGGGAAATAGTCGAGCAGGCAGGCCGGTCGCTGGCCCGGTTCCCGGCCGGTCAGGTGCCGCGAGTAATTCTCGATCCCGCTGCAGCGACCCACCTCGAGCAGCATGTCCACGTCGAACAGCGTGCGCGACTCCAGCCGTTGCGCCTCGACCAGCTTGTTCTGCGCCCGCAGCTCCGCCAGCCGTCCCGCCAGCTCCGACCGGATCGCCGTTACGGCGCGCTCCACGCTCGGACGTTCGGTCACGAAGTGGGTGGCCGGGTACACCACCGCCCGCTTCAAGGAGGCGATCGTCTGCCCGGTGAGGGGATCGATCTTGCTGATCCGCTCCACGGTATCGCCCCACAGCTCGATCCGCACTCCCTGCTCGTCGTAGGCCGGGAAGATCTCGATCGTATCGCCGCGCACGCGGAACGTGCCGCGCTCGAACGCGATGTCGTTGCGCAGATAATTGATCCGGACCAGATCCTCGAGGATCGCGTCCCGCCCGCGCTCGGAGCCACTCTCGACCGTAACCAAGAGACGCTTGTACGCCTCGGGATCGCCGAGGCCGTAGATCGCCGACACGCTGGCGACGATCACCACGTCGTCCCGCTCCAGCAGGCTCGAGGTGGCGCGCAGCCGCAGCGCATCGATGTCGTCGTTGATCGACGAGTCCTTGGCGATGTAGGTGTCGGTCTGCGGGACGTAGGCTTCGGGTTGGTAGTAGTCGTAATACGAGATGAAGAACTCCACCGCATTCCGGGGGAAGAAGGCCTTCAGCTCCCCGTACAGCTGGGCCGCGAGTGTCTTGTTATGCGACAACACGAGAGTCGGCCGGCCATGCGCGGCGACGACATGCGCCATGGTCATGGTCTTGCCGGAGCCGGTGACGCCGAGCAGGGTCTGATAGCGGTCGCCCCGACCGAGCCCCTGGGTGAGAGATTCGATCGCGCGCGGCTGATCCCCCGCCGGAGCGAACGGCGACACCAGTTCGTAGGGCATCCTGCAAAGATAACGGGGCGGAACAGCCCCTCAGGTGATGGTACCGACGTCGCGGCGGGCGATGTCGGTCACGCCTTTGACCCGGCGCACCGCGCGGAGCACCTTGTTCAGGTGCGTGTGATTTTCCACCTCCACGAGCAGGTGGCCATGCACGGCACCGTCCCGGGAGGACAGTTCAGCGTGCCGGATGTTGGTCCCGGTCTGATTCACGGCCTCGCAGATGTCCGCATACAGCCCGCGCCGGTCCTCACCGTCGACGATGAGGCGCACAACGAAGGTCTCGCCCTCGGACTCCTGCCAGTCGATCTCGACCCGACGTTCCCCCTCGGCGGACAGCGGCAACAGGTTGGGACAATCGGCACGGTGAATCGAGATGCCCCGCCCCTGCGTGACGTAGCCGACGACGGCATCTCCGGGCACCGGCTGGCAGCACTGGGCGTAGCGGACCATCAGCCCGTCCACGCCCTGGATGCGGATGCCCCGCCCCAGCCGCAACCGCTGGATGACGCGGCCGAAGACCGTCGGTTTCGGAGCCTGGAGATCCTCCGGCGGAAGATCGGGGTAGAGTGCATGCATCACCTTCCCTAGTGCCACGTCACCCCGTCCCAGCACGGCTTCAAGCTGTTCGCCGGTGCCTACGGACAACGTCACGGCCGCCTGAGCCAGACGCTCGGCATCCGGCGGCTCCAGACGCCGGCGGCGGACTTCCCGATCGAGGATCTCGCGCCCGAGCGTGACGCTGCGCTCGTGCTCCTGATGCCGCACCCACTGATTGATCTTGTGCCGGGCCCGTCCGGTGTGCACGTGCGCCAGCCAGTCGCGCGACGGTCGCGCTTGGGGGCTCGTGAGAATCTCGACCGTGTCCCCGTTCTTCAGCGGCCGATGCAGCGGGGCGATGCGCCCGTTCACGCGAGCCCCGTGACAGCGATGGCCCACCTCGGTATGCACCGCGAACGCGAAATCGATCGGCGTCGCCTCCTTGGGCAGCCGCTTCACGTCGCCGCGCGGAGTGAACACGAAGATCTCGTCCTGATACAGATCGACCTTCAGAAACTCGAGGAACTCCTCGGGTGAGTGCGCGTCTTGCTGCAGCTCCAGCAGCTGGCGGAACCAGGCGAGGTGTCGGTCCAGCTCGTCGGGAGCCTTGCCCTCCTTGAAGAGCCAGTGCGCCGCGATGCCGTACTCGGCGGTGCGATGCATATCGCGCGTGCGGATCTGGATCTCATACAACTGGCTGCCGGGGCCGAACACCGTCGTGTGCAGCGACTGGTAGCCGTTGGATTTTGGACTCGCGATGTAGTCCTTGATGCGCTCCTGGAGCGGCGTCCACTGGTGGTGAATGATCCCCAGCGCGTGGTAGCAATCGGCGACGGACCCGACGAGTACCCGCATGGCGAGCAGGTCGTAGATCTCTTCGAACGGCTTCTCCCGCCGCTTCATTTTCTTGTGAATGGACCACAGGTTCTTGGGCCGACCGGTGATCTCGAAGTCGCTGAGACCGGCCCGGCGCAGCTCCGCTTCCAGCGGAGCGCGCAGGCGCTCGATCGTCTGCTCCCGCTCCGTGCGCTTCGCCTGGATCCCACGCGTCAGCAGGCGATACTCGTCTGGCTCGAGAAACCGGAACGCCAGGTCCTCGAGCTCCGCCTTGACGCCCGCCATCCCGAAGCGGTGGGCCAGCGGCGCGTAGATCTCTTGCGTCTCCAGCGCGATGCGCCGTTGCTTGTCTTCGGTGAGGTGTTCCAGCGTCCGCATGTTGTGGAGGCGGTCCGCCAGCTTGATGATGATGACGCGGGCATCCTTGGCGATCGAGAGCAAGAGCTTGCGGTAATTCTCCGCCGCCGCTTCTTCGGCCGAGCGGAACGTCAAACCCGACAACTTGGTGAGGCCGTCGACCAGATCCGCCACCTCGGCGCCGAACTCGCGCCGGATCTGGTCCAGCGAGACATCCGAGTCCTCGACCACGTCGTGGAGCAGCGCGGCGGCGATCGTGGTCGAATCCATCTGCTGCTCGGCGAGAATCGTCGCGACGGCCACGCTGTGCGACAGGAAGGCCTCACCCGACTTCCGCTTCTGGCCGGAATGCGCCTGCGCGCTCGCCCGATAGGCGCGCGTCAATAAATCCAAGTCGAGGCGCTCGCGCAGCGGCGCAACGGCTTTGGCCAGCTCCGGAGCGAGGTCGGGCGCGGTGGTCGTCACCCGTGGAGGATGGCAGGGTGGGCCCCCCCAGTCAACGCGACCTAGAGTAACCCGGCTTCCGCAAAGCTCGTATAGCGGTCTCCGCCCACGATCACATGGTCGTACACCGGCAAGTCGAGCAGCCGTCCGGCGTCGACCAGCTGCCGAGTGACGGCCCGGTCATCCGCCGACGGCGTCGGGTCCCCGCTGGGATGGTTGTGCACGACGATGATCCCGGCCGCCGCCTCGGCGATCGCAGCCCGGAACACCTCGCGCGGGTGCACCAGTGAGCTGTTGAGAATCCCGCGCGTGATCAGCAGATCGGCCAGCACCTGGCTCTGGCTGCCCAGCGCAAGAACGTGGAATTCCTCGACCGCCAAATCGCGCAGTTTGGGCGCGCACAGCCGGTGGACGTCCGCTGGTCCCTTGATGCGCTCAGGGGGCGGCGCATGTTCGGCGCCCAAACGACGCCCGAGCTCCAACGCGGCGGCGAGGCGCGCGGCTTTGGCGAGTCCCACGCCGGGCGCGCGCGCGACCTCGACGGCGGGCCGGCCGGCGAGCCGGAGCAGCGACCCGTCCATTCTGGCCAGCAATGCCCCGGCGATCTCGAGCGCATCGCGACCGGCGCAGCCCGTGCCCAGCAGGATGGCCAGCAGCTCCTGCGCGGTGAGGGCCGCGGGCCCGAGACGCCAGAGTCGTTCGCGGGGACGGTCGGGAGCAGAATGCTCGGCGAGCCGAAGCGGCATGAGCCCATGGTAGCCCATGCCGCCGTGAATCTCGTACCCTAGGAACGCGCAGGTAGGCAGAGTGTTGCGACGACGAACCCTTGAACCGTCAGTGGACGAAGGTGACCCAGCCGAACTCATTCGCGATCACCGCGTTCGCGCCTAGAGCGTCGAACCCGATGTACCGTGGCGCACCCCCGGTCGCAATGGAATCGATGACCGCGTGCTCGGCCCGGTTCAGGACGTAGACCTTGCCATCAGCGAGCATGCTGACGTAGAGCTGAGCGTCGTCCGGGGTCACGGCGACGTCGAACGCGTTGCGCACCTGGCCCGAGCCCAGCAGGACGGCGGCACGGGCGCCGGTGCTCCCCGACTGCAGCGTCAAGATGATGAGGGCGCTGCGCTGGATGTCGGTGGCGTACAGCTCGGAACCGTTCCGGGCCACCGCGACGTTCTGGATGCGCGCGCCGCCGATCGTGTCGGTCTTGAGGGCGGTGTTGGTGCGCGTGTCGATCGTTGTGATGGTGCCCGCGTCGCGCGCACAGACGTACATGCGGGCGAGCCGTGGGTGAAACGCCACGCCGGTGAGGATGTCACCCGTCTTCGTCGCGGCGATCGAGTCGATCACGCTCCGCGTCGCGACGTCGATGACGTACACGCCGTGGTAGTCGGTGAGCGCGTAGAGGCGGCGGCCATCCGGCGCGAGGCCGATCGTCAGGATGCTCCGGACCAACGCGATGGTGTCGACCGGTTGGTTGGTCTGGACGTCCACCACGGTGATGGTCCCTGCGTCCTGATTGCCCACATACACGGTCCGGCCATTCGGGCTCACCCGGGCCTGCGAGGGCAAGTCGCCAACCGGTGCGACTGTGGGGAACGTCTCGTCTGGAAGCTCGGTGCGGGCGGCGGATGCGGTGCTGACTTGGGTGACGTACACGACTCCCGCTCTCGAAATCGCGACCGCAAAGGGGGTGTTGCCGATGGACACCGAATCCACGACCGCGAGCGCCGGGTGTTGCAACACCGGTCCGGTGGGATTCGAGCAAGCGCCGATAAGGGCGGCGGCGAGGCTGTTGCCGATAAGAGATCGGCGAGTGCGGACCGTCATAGCGCGCCTCTGCCTCAGGCAGCCGCCCCGTGACATTTCTTGAACTTCTTGCCACTGCCGCAGGGACACGGATCGTTGCGGCCGACCCCGGCGTAGGGGTTCGCGGCGGTCACACCGACGCCTGGAGGGGGCGCAGCCGGCGGCCGCGGGCCCGTGGCCGTGCCGCCACCGCTCACGAGTCCATCCACATCGGGCTTGGTGGCGACCATCGGCGTCGTTTTCTTCGGCGCGGCCAACCCGCCGAGCGGCGCCGTGGTCGTGACGCCCGGGCGGGGGGGGCCAAACTGGATCTGCAGCTTGAGCCAGCGCTCGGTGAAGGTGCTGCGCAGGTCGTCGATCAGCCCTTTGAACATCTCGAAGGCTTCCTGCTTGTACTCGA
>DATFGN010000263.1:0-4118 GCA_035249405.1 Gemmatimonadales bacterium | reverse complement strand
GCAGCGGCAGCTGCAGCAAGGGGTCGTTGCTGTGCGGTTGTTCACCACCCCGGTGGTACGCGACCTGCAACCGGTTGGTCTCGACATCCAGGGTCACGATGGTCAGGCGGTCGGGAGCGAGCAGATCGGTGAGGGCATTCGCGAGCCGGTCCACCACCGTCGCTGGCAGGTAGGCGCCGGCCAGCTCGCGCGACAAGGCCGTGAGTCGCCCCAGGATGTCGGGTGGCTCGGAACGGGTCGGAGGTGTAGAAGTCGATGATTCGCGCCGCATGATCCTCGCGAACGTTCGTGCCCGCTTACGCGGGTCGGATTGCCGTCTGGTGCTCGTGGCCCTGGGGCGCCGGGATCGCGGTGCGCGCAGTCGCGCCGAGCGACGGCTTGCCCAGGAAGGCCCGGACGCGCTGCTGGACGAACCCGGGCTGCTGGATGCGCTGCTCGCGATCCGGTCCCTCGCCGTGCCGTCGGCATCGTTGTTCGCCTACGTCGCCGTGCGGCACGCGCTGCTCGCCGCTGGCATCGACGACCGGCCGTTGGCCGACTACCTCGCCGCCCTGGTATTGGAGTTCGGCCGGTCCGACCGGAGCACCAGAGCACGAGCAGTCGATGACCAAACCTACCACTATCTGGCGGAAATAGTGAACGATTTGGCCCACGAAGCGGGCACAGCGGAACGACGGTTCCACCTCCAGGTGCACCTGGGCAATTACAGTTTGTGGCTGGCCGGTCTGTTTCCGGATTTCATCGCCGTGCGGCGACGCCGTCGCGGTGGGCCGGATCTGCCGTACTACGACGCGCTGGGACGCAGCGGGTTTGGGGCGGCCGCGCAGCACACCTTGGCCGAACGTTACGGCGTCGCGGAGATCTATCGGGCGGCGGCAGAGCGATTCCCGGCGGTGCGGCATGCGCTGAATCGGTTGTCGGATCGCTTGTTGTTTCCGAACGCGGTCACCGAGGATCGACTGCTGCGCGCGGTATAGGCTCTCAGCCGGGCGGCAGCGCCCGCGCGAATTCCCGAAATAGCCCTGCCTCGACGTCGTCCTCTGGGTGCCACTGGACGGCGAGCAACGATCCGTCGCCGTTCGCCAGCTCGGCGCCTTCGATGACGCCGTCCTCGGCCCAGGCCACCGCGCGCAGCCCGTCGGCGAGCCGCTTCACCGCCTGATGGTGACGGCTGTTGACGCTCGCCGGCGCGCCCACGGCCTGGTGCAGACGCGACCCCGGCTCCACGCGCAGCGCGTGACGGCCTTTGGGGTCGACGTGGTTCACCGGGGACGGGTGCTCGCTGGGCAGGTCCTGATAGAGGGTCCCGCCCATCGCCACGTTCACCAACTGGATGCCGCGGCAGATGGCGAGGACGGGGAGGCGACGCTCCCGCGCGGCGCGATACAACGCCAATTCGACGGCGTCTCGCGTCTGGTCCGTTTCCTCGAGCTTGGGGTGCGGCGGATCGCCGTAGCTGGCCGGATGTACGTCCTCGCCTCCCGTCAGGACGAGGCCGGCGGCGCCGTCGAGCGCGTCGCCCGCCCGCGCGGGGTCGATCAGCGGCGGGACCAGCAGCGGCGTGAGGCCGGCGCCAATCAGCGCCCGCACGTAGCTCGAGTTCAGGGCCACGCGCTCACGACCGCGATCGGTCCGTCGGGTCGCGGACACAGCGACCCAGCGGCTCACGAAGTCGGACTGCCGAGCAGCGGACAGCGAGGATTGGAGACGCCCGCCCAGTTGACGCGCACGCCGTAGAGCGGGACGGTCACCGCGCCGTGCGCGACGACCCCGATACTCGGGTAGTCTGTGGGAGGGCGAGTGCTCTCATAGACGAGCAGCCCGACCACCCGATCGGTAGAATCGTCGACCACGAGCAGGCCGTACACGCTGGAATCGTTGATCACCGCGGGGAAGTACGACCCCTCGTAGATCAGCGCGAGCTGATCCTGGGAAACGCCGCGGACGGCGTGGGCGGTATCCGATCGACCGGCGACCCGTGCCGGCAGCAGGTCCGACAAGCCGCGCGGTGCGTCGGTGAGCAGGGCCCGGGCGTTGCTCAGCTGATCCTGAATCAGTTTCGGACCGGCGAGCATCTGCATCCCGCACACCGGCGACTTGCTGGGATCGACCTTGCAGGCGGCCAGAGTCACGACCAAGAAGGTGCCGAGCCGGATCGACGTCATGGGTGCAATCTAACGGGTGAGGGTGGCCACGAGAGTGACGGTGCGAACGGGCTCGAGGGTACGGGGAGCCAAATTGTAGATGTAGTTGAAGACGTTGCCGACCTTGAGCCGGACATCCACCGGACCGGCGGTCAGGCCGGCGCGCAGATCCACGACGCGAGCCTCGTACAGCTTGTCCGCCGTGTAGATCGGATACTCCCGTTCATACCGGCTGGAGTAGCGAAAGTCCGCGCCGATACCGAGGTGATGGAACGCGTAGTCGGCTGAAATCGTGAGCAGGTGTCGCGGGCGGAACAACAACGGCTGCTCCTGCGTCGTGGCCGTCTTGAGCTGTCGCGCGTGGAGGTATTGGTAGGCCACGGTGGTCGTGAGCCGGGACGTGAACGGAGTCGCGGTGGCCGAAACGTCGAAGCCGAGCAGCCGGGCTCGCTGCAGGTTCTGAAACTGAATCTCCCCTTGCGGCGTGAACACCGGCTCGATCATGCGACGCGCCTCGGTCCAGAACAGGGCCGCATCGCCGCGCAGCCACGACTGGCCGGTCCAGGAGCGCCCCAGCTCACTCGTCCAGCCCTCCTCTGACGTGAGCGCGGGATTGGGGATCACGGGGAAGGAGAACACGTACGTCGTCACGAACCGTTCGGCGAGACTGCCCGCTCGGAACGCCCGTCCGACCGATGCGCGCCAGCTCCCGGTGACCGTGGGCCAGACGATGCCGAAGCGCGGGCTCACGAATGCCGTCAGGCCGCCGCCATCCACGACGAGAAAATCGCTGCGGGCGCCGATCGTGATCCGGGTCGGTCCGAGTGCCTGCTCGGCCTCGGCATAGGCGGCGTACTCGCCCTGGGAATGTCGGCCGGTGCCGCCGGCCGTGTCGCCCGAGAAGATGTTGCTCCAGCCGTCGGCGATCGTTCCCTCTACGCCGGCTGTGACGGTGCGCGTCGAATCGCGCTGACTCACCACGCGCCCTTCGAAACCGTAGCGATTGGCGATGGAGTAGTCCGACGGGCTCCGCGGCGGCTGCCGTTTGGGATAGGCATCGGTGAAGTGCGTGCGCAGCCAGCTGGCCCGGGCCAGCCACGTCAGGCTCGCGGATGGCGTGCGGGTGATGATCGCCGTCAGGTAGCCCTTGTCGGAGCGGGTGCGGTTGCCCAGGTTCGCGGTGTCGCTCTTGAACGGCTGGATCGGTTGCCCGCGATCGTCGCAGCCGCCGGCAATGCACCACGGCTCGGGCACGCCGTATCGATCCGTCGCCCAGGCGCCGGATACGCTCACGTGCGTGGCCGCCTCGGGTCGCCATTCGCCCTTGCCGGTGGCCTGCCAGTGGTCCGCGCGATCCTGCTGCCGATAGCCATCGGAGTGTCGTGTCCCGATCGAGAAGCCGCCGCGCATCGCATCGCGCCCGTATGACGCGGCGGCGTCGAGGCCACTCTGGATGCCGGTGAAATCCCGGAACTGCCAGACGTCCTGCGGTGGGTTGGCGAACGCCCCCGTGGTGACGCGCAGACGTCCGTGCCAGCCTTCGGGCAGCTCACGCGTGATCAGGTTGACCACCCCTCCGAAGGCCGACGAGCCATAGAGGGCGGAGCCAGCGCCCTTGACCACTTCGACGTGGTCGACCCGATCCACCGGGATCACATCCCAGTTGATGCCGCCGCGGTCGCCCTGAATGGCGGGCACGCCGTCCACGAGCAACAGGACGCGACTCCCCAGTCCTTCCGCAAAGCCGGACGAGCCGCGGATGTTCACCTGGCCGCTGATGAATTGCACGCCCGGCGCACGGTCCACGGCTTCGTCGATGGTGTTGACGGCGTGCTGGGCGATCTGCAGCTGATCGACGATCGCGACGCTGCTCACGGTCTGGTCGAGGAGCTGGGAACGCTTCGCGGCCGTGACGACGGTCGGGACGAGGAGAATCGGCTGCGCAATCAGGTGAAAATCCACCTGGAGGGAGTC
>DATFGN010000262.1:0-8412 GCA_035249405.1 Gemmatimonadales bacterium | reverse complement strand
AGGCCCCTGACGCGGGACAGCGCCTCGTCCCAGTCGGTGGCGCGCAGCGCACCGCCATCACGCACCAGCGGCGCTTCGATGCGGTCGGCGCGATTCATCCAGCGATAGGTGGCTCGGCCGTGATCGCAGATGAAATACCGGTTCACCTCGAGATTGGGCCGGGGCCGCACCCGGACCACCGTCGCGTCGCGCAGGTCGAGCGTGATGTTGCAGCCCTGCGAGCAGCCCGTGCACACGGACGCCGTCTTGTCGAGCTCCCACGCGCGCGCCTTGTGCAGGAAATCCTTGGACAGGAGCGAGCCGACGGGACAGAGGTCGACGACGTTGCCCGCCCAGGCGTGATCGAGACGCGCTTCGGGGTGAATGCCGATGAAGGCCCGGTCGCCGCGCTCGGAGACGTTCAGGACCGGCTCCTGCGCCACGTCCTCCATGAACCGGACGCAGCGGGTGCACAGGATGCAGCGGTTGGGCACGTACAGGACGTCGGGTCCGAAGTCCTCGACCGGGTTGAAGCGCTTGGCATACTCGGTGTAGCGCGTCCCGGCGCGGCCTTCCTGGAACACGAAGTCCTGCAGCTCGCATTCACCCGCCTGGTCGCAGATCGGGCAGTCGAGCGGATGATTGATGAGCAGGAATTCGAGCACGCTCTGGCGGGCGCTCTTCGCCTCCGGCACCTGCGTGCGCACGACCATCCCCTCGGCCACGGGCGTGGCGCACGCGATGGCGAGCTTGGGCGCCTTCTCGACGTGCACCAGACACATGCGGCACACGCCGGCCACCGGCAGTCCCGGGTGGTAGCAGTAGTGCGGGACCAGCACGCCGGCCTGCTTCGCCGCTTCGATGACCAGCGTGCCGGCCGGCACGCTGACGGGCGTGTCGTCGATGGTCAGGTTGATAAGGCTTTCAGCCATCAGCCCTCAGCTGGTTCAGGCCACCAGGACCGAACGCTTCGTCCCGCTCAGATAGGCTTCGAACTCGCCCCGAAACTTCTTGATGCCCGATACGATCGGCGCCGCGCACGAGTCCGACAGCACGCAGATCGTCTTGGCCGTCATGTTCTCCGACAGGTCGAGCAGCAGATCGAGATCGCTCGTCTTTCCCTGCCCCGCCAGCATGCGCTCCATGATCTTCGTGGTCCAGGCGGTGCCTTCGCGGCACTGCGTGCACTGCGCGCACGATTCGTGGGCGTAGAATCGCGCCAGACGCATGATCTGATAGACCATGTCCGCGGAATCGTCGAACACGATCACGCCGCCGGAGCCGAGCATCGTGCCCTTCTCGACGCACCCTTCGTAGTCGAGCAGCGCGCTCTCGGATTCCTCCCGATTCAGGATCGGCACCGACGAGCCGCCGGGGATGCACGCCTTAAGGGTCCGCCCCGGTCGCATCCCGCCGGCCAGATCGTAGAGCAGATCCTTGAGCGGAAAGCCGAGCGTGACTTCGTAGTTGCCGGGCTTGGCGATATGCCCGCACACCGAGAACAGCTTCGTCCCCGTGCTCTTGGGGTTCGACAGCGTCAGCTTCTGGTGCCAGGCGGCGCCGTGCTTCAGGATGTGCGGGACTGCCGCGAGCGTCTCGACGTTGTTGATCGTGGTCGGCATGCCGAACACACCCGCCGCGGCTGGAAACGGGGGCTTGATGCGCGGGTTGCCGCGCTTGCCTTCGATCGAGTTCATCAACGCCGTCTCTTCGCCGCAGATGTAGGCGCCGGCGCCGCGATGCAGGTAGATGCGGATCGAGCCGAACAGCTTGGCGTCGTTGGCCTCGGCCAGCGCCTTCTCCATGATGGCCCAGGGCTCCGTGAACTCGCCGCGGATATAGATGTAGGCGATCTCCGCGCGGATGGCGTGGGCCGCGATCGCCGTCCCCTCGAGCAGGGCGTGCGGCGTCCAGCGCATGATCTCCCGGTCCTTGAAGGTGCCGGGCTCGGACTCGTCGGCGTTCACGCACAGGTAATGGGGCTTTTTCTTCTCCTTGGGCATGAACGACCACTTCAGGCCCGTGGGAAACCCCGCGCCCCCGCGCCCCCGCAACCCCGACGCCTTGACCTCTTCGACCACGGCACCGGGCTCCATCGCGAGCGCCTTCTCGAGCATTTCGTAGCCACCGCGCTTCTTCCAGCCTTTCAAGGAGCGCGCATCCGCCTCGCCAAAGTGCTTGGAGAGGAGGACCGTTTCTTTCGCGTGTGGTTTGTGCGGGTAGCCCATGGCCTCAGTCGTATTTCTTTACGAGCGCCGGCACCTGCTCCGGCGTCACGGATTCGATGAAATCGTCGTCGATCAGGATCGGGGTCGCGAACCCGCACGCTCCCAGGCACTCGACCTCGATCACCGTCCACTTGCCGTCGGCGCTCGTGGCGCCCAGCTCGCCGGCGCCGGTCGCCTGCAACAACGCCCGCACCACGTCCTCCGCGCCGCACAGGTTGCAGGGCGAGGTGGTGCATACCTGCACGAAGTGTTTCCCCACCGGATGCTGGTGATACATGGTGTAAAACGTCACCACGCCCTTGACGTGGGCCGCCGTCACGCCGAGCACCTCGGCCACTTCCGCCATGTTGCGATCGGAGATCCAGCCCCGCTCGCGCTGCACCATCCACAGCGCGGGCAACAGCGCCGCTTGTTTGGTCGGGTAGCGCTTGAGAATGGTGTCCAGCTCCGCCTGGGTCTTCCCGGTGAAGACCGGGATGTACGCCTCCGTTCCGGCCGGCGCATGGGCGCTCACCGGTCCACCTCCCCCATCACGATGTCCACCGAAGCGTTGATCGCGATCAGATCGGAGAGCAGATGGCCTTCCGCCATCTTGGAAATCGACGCGAGATTGATGAACGACGGCGGCCGGATGCGCCAGCGCACCGGCTTCGCCGTGCCGTCCGACACGAGGTAGGTGCCGAGCTCCCCTTTCGGGTTTTCGATGCCGACGTACACCTCGCCCACGGGGGCCTTGACCCCTTCCATGACCTGCTTGAAGTGGAAGATCATCGCTTCCATGTCGCTCATCGCCCGGGATTTCGCCGGCAGGATCACGCGCGGGTCGTCGATATTGATCGGACCATCCGGCAACCGGTCCAACGCCTGCGCCAGGATCCGGTTCGACTGATAACACTCCTCCAGCCGGAGCAGGTAGCGGTCGTACACGTCGCCGTGCTCACCGACTGGGACCTCGAAGTCGTAAGTCTCGTAATCGAGGTACGGCTGATCCTTGCGCATGTCCCAGGGAACCCCGGACGCGCGCAGCATCGGACCGGACAGCGAATAGTTGATCGCCTCTTCCGCCGTGAGCACGCCGACGCCCTGGGTGCGGCCCGCCCAGATCGCGTTGCGCGTCAGGATCTTGTCGATTTCGTCCAGCGTATCGGGGAACGTCTTGATGAACTCCCGCAGCGCCGGGACGAACCCGTCGGGAATGTCGGCCATCAGGCCGCCCACGCGCGTGAGACTGGTCGTCAGGCGGGCGCCGGTCCACATCTCCTGCAGGTCGTAGATGCGTTCCCGCTGCTGGAACGCCCACAGGAACGGAGTGAAGGCCCCGAGGTCGATCGCGGTGGTGCCGAGCCAGACCATGTGGGAGATGATGCGGCTCATCTCGCAGGCGATCACGCGCAGCACCGTACAGCGCGGCGTGATCGTGATCCCCATCAGCTTCTCCGCCGCCAGGGCGAGCGCAACGTTGTTCGCCATCGGCGACAGGTAGTCGGTACGGTCGGTGAGCGGAATGATCTGATTGTAATGACGGTATTCACCCAACTTCTCGAACCCGGAATGCAGGTAGCCGACGTGCGGGATCACCCGCACCACCGTTTCGCCGTCCAGCTCGACGACCAGCCGCAGCACGCCGTGGGTCGCCGGGTGCTGGGGCCCGAGGTTGATGAGCAGATGCTCGTGCCCGATATCGTCCTCCGCCGTGCCAGCATGCAGCGGGATGCGGCTGGGCCGGCCCTGAGCGTCGACGCCGGGCGTCGCGAGCGCCATCTCGACCGTGCGCTTGCTCATTCGGAGCCCGGGATCTTGTCCCGCTCGCCGCGCCGCAACCGCTCGCGCATGTCGGCCGGCAGCTCATCGAACGACTCGGCGATCGACAGCTCTTCGAGGGAGTAGTTCGCTTCGGGATTGAGGTTCAGGGCCTGCCGCACCTGCTCGGCCCGGCTGAAGCGCCCGCGCAGCGGGAAATCCTTCCGCAGGGGATAGCCTTCGGCGTAGGTCTCCCACATCAGGATACGGCGCAGATCCGGGTGCCCGGCGAACACGATGCCGAACATGTCGTAGGCCTCCCGCTCCAGCCAGTCGGCCCCGGCCCAGAGCGGCGTGACGGAGTCGACCGCCAGCTCGCCCTGCGGATCGAGCTCGACTTTCACACGCAGGTCTTCCTTGCGCTCGAGCGCGCGCAGCTGGTAGACGACCTCGAGCGGCCGTTCCTTGTCGCGGTATTCGACCGCGGTCACGTCGACCAGGTAGTCGTAGCGCTGGCCGGGGGTGTCCTTGAGCCAGCGCATGACGTCGAGCAATCGCGCCGCTCGGACCACGACGGTCGTCTCTCCACGCGCCAGGGTGGCGCGGCCGATCGCATCACCGAAGGCCGCGCGCGCCGCCGCGACGCTCGGATTCACGAGGAGCGAAACTGGTGGACGGAGTTGCCGAACGGCTCGGACAGCTCGTCGATCTCGGCCGGCGGCAGCCTGAGGCCGCGCTCGTCGAGCGGCTGCTCGTCGCGGCGGGCCACGCTATCGAACAGGGATTCACCCTTGATCTTCTTGTGCAGCAGCAGAATGCCGTACAGCAGCCCTTCGGGGCGCGGCGGGCACCCGGGGACGTAGACGTCCACCGGCACGATCGTGTCGATGCCCTGCACCATCGCGTAGTTGTCGAAGATGCCGCCGGTCGAAGCGCAGGCACCCATCGAGATCACCCATTTGGGTTGGGGCATCTGGTCGTAGATGCGCCGGATCACGGGCGCCAGCTTGAACGGCAGCCGGCCGGCGCAGATCAGCACATCGGCCTGGCGGGGACTGAACGCCTGCCGCTCCATCCCGAAGCGGGCCAGGTCGAACCGGCTGGCTGCCGTGGCCATGAACTCGATGGCGCAGCAGGCGGTCCCGAACGGCATCGGCCAGAGCGAATTGGCCCGCGACTGGTTCACCGCCCAATCCACCAGTTGCTGGAAGGTGGTGAGGTGGAAGTTGGGGCTACCAGAGACTTCTCTAGTTTCGATTACGTTTTTCATGATCTTCCCATGATCAAAATCGTATGGAAGATTCGTAGGGTTGGAATACGTAGGGAAAAACCGTACGCATCCTCCTTACGTCGTTCACCCTACGTCGTTCTCCTTACGCCTTTCGTTGCACGTCAGTCCCATTGAAATGCACCGCGCTTCCACACGTAGACATATCCCACCGCCAGAATCACGAGAAACACGATCATTTCGACGAGCAGAAACCCGGTGCTGACGTTCGCCACGCCACCCGTGTAGATCGCAGCCCAGGGCAGCAGAAACACCGTTTCGATGTCGAACACGATGAACAGCATGGCGACGAGATAGAACTTGACCGAGAACCGGTCGCGCGCGTCGCCCAGCGGGGGCATGCCGCTCTCGTACGGACTGGCCTTGACGCTGGTCGGCCGGCGTGGGGCGGCGAAGTGCGACAAGACGATCATCACGCCACCGGCGACGATCACGAAGGCGAGCAGGAGCAGGAGGACCGCGTAGGCTCGGAGCACGTTACCTCGTGAAAAATTTCACTAATGCCGCCTAGAAACTATTTCCGGTGCTGGTCACTGTCAACCGAACGACATGACCTAAGTGTCGATGGCGCCATCAGATTGCGCCTTGACCCCCTCCACGATCACGGTGCGCGCGCGCAGCATCTGCCACCCATTGAGCGGGGAAACGAGATGGCGGTTTTCCCGATGCACGTCCGGCTGTTTGCGCCGCAGCCGCCAGGTGAATTCCAGACGTCCCAGCAACAGCACGGGCGCCAGCAGGATCGAGAGCGCCGTCGCGGACTTCTTGAAGCGGTCGAAGTGCAGGCGCACGGCGCTGAACCCCGCCCGATGAAACAGATAGGCCAGGTAGTAGAACGTGATCGGATGAATGTGCCCCGACAGGTGCACCGGCTCGCGCGTGGTGAGCGGCAAGGGATCATACAGCAGCCAGAAGCCGGCGCGCAGGAATCGCAGCCGCGAGTTGATGTTGAGCAGATTCGGCGTGGTCACGAAGGCCCGGCCGCCCGCGCGCAGGATCCGGTGCAGCTCGCGGATGAAGTGGAACTGATCCTCGAGATGCTCGACCACCTCGATCGAGCACGCGACATCGAACGAGGCGTCCGGATAGGGGAGCCGCATCCCCACGTCGACGCGATCGCACGGCACGTCCGGATAGCGAAACTGGTCGGGAAACAGGTCGCACGCCCGCAGCACCGTGGCGGGGACTACGCCCTGCGCCTTGAGCCGCTCGCCCACCCACGAGGTGAACAACCCTTCGCCGGCGCCCACGTCGACGAGGCGCCGTCCCGCCAGCGCATCCGCGAGGACGAGCGCGAGCAGCTTGGCGTTGGTGCGGCGATGGGAAAATGCGTGCAGGCCTTCCATGGCGCGATGCGAAGCTAGTTAGATTGTGCCGCCATGTCGATCAAGTCCGATCGCTGGATCCGCGACATGGCCAAGCGCCACCGCATGATCGAGCCGTACGCCGAAGATCAGGTCCGTGCGGGCGTCATCTCCTTCGGCGTGTCGTCCTACGGCTACGACATGCGCGTCGCCCCCGAGTTCAAGATCTTCACCAACGTGCTGTCCGCCGTGGTCGATCCGAAACAGTTCGATCCCAAATCATTCGTCGAGTTCACGGGCGACGTCTGCATGGTGCCGCCCAACTCTTTCGCCCTGGCCCGCTCGGTCGAGTACTTCCGCATCCCCCGCAACGTGCTCACGCTGTGCGTCGGCAAGAGCACCTACGCCCGCTGCGGCATCATCACGAACGTGACGCCGTTCGAGCCCGAGTGGGAGGGATTCGTGACGCTGGAGATCTCGAATACCACTCCCCTGCCCGCGAAGATCTACGCCAACGAGGGGATCGCCCAGGTGCTGTTCTTCACCGCCGACGAGGGCGATGAATGCGAGAAGAGCTACGCCGACAAGAAAGGGAAATACCAGGCGCAGACCGGGATTACGCTCCCGAAGCTGTAGCGCCTCAGGGCACCGCGCCCCCCGTCACCTTCGCCACCCAGAACCCCGCATTGATATCGCTGGCGTAGATGTAGCCGTGGTGCGGAATCGCGCTCCAGGTGAGCGCCATGTTGGGCCGGAAACCCTCGAGCGACCCCGTATACAACGACCCCACCACGCGACCCTGCGCCCGGAGATCACCGCGCAGCTCACCGCTCACGTCCACGACGCGAATGCCGCCGTTGTAGCCGCCGATATAGGCCAGCCCGTCCGCCACGAAAATGTTGTGCACGCCGAACTCGAGCGGCTCGTAGAAGGCCACTGCGCGCGGGTGCTCGAGATCGCTGACATCGACGACGTGCATCCGCCCCCGCGTCGGGAACTGCTCGTGACTCGCCAGATCGGCGATGGCCGGATACGACTCGTCGCCCAGGTATACGTAGTTGCCGGCGCGGAACACCGCGTGGGTCCCCGCGATGAATCCCGGCGGATACAGCTCGGCGTGGTTATAGGTGTACTGGCTCACGAACTTGGGGTTCGTGATCGACCCACCCTTCACCCCGTTGCCCACGTCCAGGATGACGAGGCCGTTGCGCCAGTACGCGAGATAGGCGAGCCCGTTCTCGACGTAGACGTCGTGCAGGTAGCGCTGCGGGCTCAGGTTGAGGAACTCCACCGCATACGCCGCCACCGGCGTCCCCGATTCCAGCTCCCAGCGCGCGATCTGCCGCGGATGCGCTGCATCGGCGAAGTCGACGATGCGCAGCGACCCGGTCGCGTCGTCGGTCGCGAAGACGTAGTGCTGATAGACGTACGCGCTGTGCACGCCGCCGGTCACGGTTTCCGTGAACTCGGACAGCGGCTTGGGATGGCGTGGGTCGCTGGCATCGAAGAACACGAGGCCGTTGCGGCGCGTGCTCGCCCCTTCCCGGCTCGCCACCAGGATCTTGCCGTCCGCGGTGGTCATGACGTCGTTGATCAAGCGGGCATCGAGGATGAGCGAGTCGGTGAGCACGGGCTGCGCCGGGTTCGTGATGTCGAACACGTAGATCTCGCTGCCGATCGACGACAGATACGCCACGTCCCCAACCGGCCAGATCTCTCCCAGCTGCACGCCGGCTGGGGTCGTGAAATGCGCCACCTGCTCCACGCTGCGCGGATCGCGGCGCGGCAACACCTGGACCTCACCGTAGGCGACGCGTGCTCCGACCGAGGCGGTGACGGGATAGCTCCCCGGGAGTGACGCCACGAAGCGTCC
>DATFGN010000261.1:0-2984 GCA_035249405.1 Gemmatimonadales bacterium | reverse complement strand
TACGATTTGCGCGGGATCACCGCGAGCGGAGGGACGCGTCCGATCCAGGACGTGTTCCATTACTTCGGGGGCGGTGTGAGTATCACCCTACCGTTGCGGAACCGCAATCAAGGGAATATCGCCGCGGCGAGAGCGGAGGCGAACGCGGCGGATCGGCGCCAGGAATTTCTCCTGCTCACCGTTCGCCAGGAGGTGAATTCGGCGTTCACCCAGTACGATGCGGCGCGACGCTCGCTCGAGATCTTCGAGCGCGGCGTGCGGGACGTCGCGCGCCGGAATCTGGACGTGGTGCGACAGACGTACCAGCTGGGCCGGGGCTCCGTGCTGGATGTGATCGCCGAGCAGCGACGCTACATCGAGATCGAAAACGGCTACACGGAGGCCTTGAAACAGGTCTACGACGCCTCGGTGGACATCGAGCGGGTCATCGGGACAGATCGTTGAGGGGAGACCGCATGCCGCAGGACGATCAGGACCGAGAGGAAGGCAATCTCCACGAAGATCGCTGGCGGCCGCGGCCGAAGAGCGCTGTGGTGCGGCGCCTCATGCAGGGCGTGCTCGCTGCGGTGTTGATCCTCGTGGGCGTGGCAGGAACGCTCGCGTGGAGTAAGTGGCGCACGTCGAGCCAGGCGATTGCCTCGAAGGGAATCGCGAGAGAGGCCCGGAGCTCAGGAGGGGACCCCGGCACGTCCCCAGCCGGTACATCCATGCCCCCGATGCCCGGAATGCCGGGGATGAACAAGGACGCGACGGCACAGCCGGAGAGTAAGAAGACGGACGAGGCCCTTGAAGTGTCCCTGACGCCTGAGGCGGTAGAGCGTGCCGGGATTAAGACTGCACGGGCCCGGATCGAGCCGTTGGTGTCCACGGTCACCGTGCCAGGCACGGTCACGTCTAATGCCTATCGGGATACGAAGGTGAACGCTCTCGTGGGCGGTATCACGCGCCAGGTGTCCGTCGAACTCGGCTCCCCGGTCAGGCGGGGTCAGGCCTTGGCGGTGATTTTCAGCGCCGAGTTCGCCGAGGCGCAGATGAAGTATCTGTCGATGCAGGCCATGCTCGAGGCCGATCACCAAAAACTGGAGCGCACGCAGAAGCTCGTGGCGATCGGGGCCGCGAGCCGCCAAGAACTTGAGGAAGTGACCGCCATCCACACAGCCCACGAGACCGAAGTGGCCGCCGCCCGCCAGCGGCTGGTCCTCCTGGGCGGGCTGTCATCGGATCAGGTGGCTCGGTTGACCGACGCCTCTCATGTCGTCGCTGAGATCAGCGTGCCCGCCCCGGCCGATGGTGTCGTCATTATGCGCAGTGTGAATCCCGGGCAGGTGGTGGGCGCGGCACAAGAACTGTTTACCGTGACGGACCTCAGCACGGTGTGGGTCATCGGCGATCTCTACGAGAAGGATTTCGGCAGCGTGCGGGTCGGGTCTGAAGCGTCGATTACGATACCCTCAGCACCGAAGAGCGTGCTCCGCGGACGCGTGACGTACATCGACCCGCGCGTCGATCCAGCAGCACGGACTGCCAAGGTGCGGGTCGAAGTGCCGAACCGCGGTGGCGAGTTGAAATTGGGCATGTACGTGCCAGTGAGCTTTGAGAGTGGATCCGCGGCACGCGTGACTGTGGTCCCTCGCGACGCGGTGCAGTCAGTAGGCGATCGCACCGTAGTGTATGTTCCAACAGCCGACGGAGAAGGACGTTTCACTGAGCGGCCGGTGAAGGTCGGGCCACCTATTGGCGATGCCGTCAGCGTCCTAGAGGGGCTGAAGCCCGGCGAGCAAGTGGTAACGCAAGGCAGCTTCTTTTTACGGTCCGAGGCAACTCGCATGCGTTCAGGTGGCTAGCGACGGCGACCTGGGAGCCGCTGAGGCCCACCGAAGAGTCGGGCGGGCCTGAGGGAAAGCTATGACTGACGAACCGCTTGACCGATTGGCCGCACGCTGGATCGCCTGGAGCACGCGCACAGGCGGTGGAGATTTACGGCGCTTGCGATCTTGGCCAGCATCTCACTGGCGGGTCTCGTTGGCGCGTCAGCAGCCCGATCAGTGAAATCTCCCTCCGAGTCCCCGCCGGCAGCACTCGCGGTCGCTGCCGAGCTTCGGGCGAAGCGGTTCCTGCTGGTCGATGATGTCGGCAAGGTGCGTGCGGTCCTCGGAACCGCGGCGCGGGGTGCCGTGAGGCTCGGGCTCCTAGACTCGAACGATAAGTTCCGCTCGATTTTCACAGTCGACGCGGACGGGGTCCCGCGGCTCGAGATGCTGGGCCCGGATGAAACACGTCGCGCGGTACTCGGCGTGTATTCGAACCGGTCCGGTCTCGCACTGTTCGGCGATGCCGCTCGGGGCGGCGCGATTCTCGACGTTGCCGCGGACGGGACGGCCACGCTGGGATTCACGGACAAGGACGAGCGAACGCGAGCCGGCCTCGTGCTTCGGGCAGACGGTACCGCCCTACTGAGCTTCAACGATGCGACCGAACGGACACGAGCGGCGCTCGGGGCGGGCAGTGATGGTGGACCGGGACTCGGGATGTGGGACGGGGACGGCAAGCGGATCTGGCAAGCTCCGGCGGCGGAAGGGCGCCCGTGAGTGAGGGGCTGGGCGAAGTCGTGATGGATGAACCAAGCAGCGGGGCCGGTGCGGGTTCCGTCGTAACGGAGGACTGACACGGCGCGGCGTGTTCGAACGCGCCGTCGTAATACTGACGTAGGTCAGCGGCCATGAAGAAGGATCCCGAATGAGCGGGCGCGGCAAGGCGGCGTGGATGGGACGGCAGCAGGCGCGACGGCGGCGCCGGATCCAGCGTTTCCTTGTCATCGCTGTGACCGCGGTCGCCATTGCGGGCGTCGTCAGCTACCTCGGCCGCAACTATGGGTGGAGCACCGTGACCGCTGTGGGCCGTCCGGCGCCGCGCTTCGTTCTTCCCGATCACGAGGGCCGTCCAGTCGCGCTGGCGGACTATCTGGACCGAAAGCCCGTGGTACT
>DATFGN010000260.1:0-6911 GCA_035249405.1 Gemmatimonadales bacterium | reverse complement strand
GGCGGTGAACGACTTGCCTCAGACCGTGGGCGGGGCGATCCGGCTGCAGCCGGCGCCGGACATCGGCTTCGCGGGGTCCGTGATCCGGCGTAGCTGGGCCAGCGCCGCCGACTCGAACGCCTACAACACGACCAGCTGGTCGGCGGGCGCCGATGTGCGGGTGCTCCACATCCCGCTGCGGTTCGGCGCGCGCGGTGGCGATCTGCCGTTTGGACCCGGTGGCCAGGCGCCGCGGGAGTTTGCGGTGGCCGCCGGCACCGGACTGTCGCTCTCGCAGGGCCGCGGCACGATCGACGTCGCCGTCGAGCGGCTGCGGCGCACCAGTCGCGGGCTCACGGAGACGGGATGGACGTTCCTCGTGGGGCTGACGCTGCGGCCGTGAACGTCTATTTCCACACCTTTGGCTGCAAAGCCAACCAGTACGATACGGAGCTCGTGCGCCAGGCATTTGCCGACGCCGGGGCCACGGTGGTGGACGAGCCGGCGGCGGCCGACCTCGCGGTGGTGAATTCGTGCACCGTCACCCACGAAAGCGAATCGAAACTGCGCCGCTACGTGCGGCACCAGGGGCGCGCCGGTCGTGACACGGTGGTCATGGGGTGCGCCGCAGCGCTGGATCGAGGCGAGCTGGCTGCGCTGCCCCGCGTCCGTGCGGTGGTCGGCGGGGCGGATCCCGTGCAGGTGCTGCGCGCGGCGGGCTACGCGCAGCCGCGCGTCGCTCCCGGCCTGCGCCGCTTCTCGGCCGGGGCGCGCGGCTGGCTCAAGATCCAGGACGGGTGCGACGAGCACTGCACGTTCTGCGCGACGACCCTCGCCCGCGGGGTCAACCGCTCCCGGCCCGTGGCCGCCATCGTGGCCGAAGCGCGCGCGCTGGCCGAGCATCATGCCGAGCTGGTGCTGACAGGCGTGCATATCGGGACCTACGGAAGAGACAACGGCGTGGTGAGTGGTGAGTGGGATGTGTCGTCGCTCGGCAAACTTCTGGAGCGACTGGTCGAAGCAGTGCCGAGCGTTCGGTTTCGGCTCTCTTCCATCGAGGCGACCGAAGTCGACGACCGGATCGCCCGGCTGCTGATCGAGGCGCCGCGCCATGTGGCGGCGCACGTGCACGCCCCACTGCAATCGGCCGCCAATCCCGTGCTCAAGCGCATGGGGCGCCATTGGTACACGGCGGAGACCTACCGGGCTCGCATCGAGTGGCTGGCCGAACGGCTCCCGGTATTCGGGCTGGGCGCCGATGTGATCGCGGGATTTCCGGGAGAGACAGACCTGCAGCACCGCGCGACGGTCGACTTCATCACCGCGCTGCCGTTTACCTACCTGCACGTGTTTCCGTTCAGCGTCCGGCCCGATGCCGCGGCCGCGCGGCTGCCCGGCCAGGTTCCCGATGCCATCGTCCGCGAACGGGCGGCCGAGCTGCGCGGGCTCGGTGACACCAAGGCAGCGGCGTACCGAGGCGGCCGCCAGGGAGGCCGCGCTGATGCGGTGATCTGCGGCCGGCAGGACGGCCGGCTCGAAGCGCTCACGCAGGATTACCTCACGGTCTATCTTTCGAGCGACGCGTGGGACGGACGTCCCAGATTGGACCTGACGGTTACCTGATCGTGCCGCGCATCTACATCGAAACCTACGGTTGCCAGATGAACGTCTCGGACTCCGAGCTGATGCTCGGGGTCCTGGGCCGGGCAGGGTACGAGCGCACCGAAGATCCGGCCAGTGCCGACGTCATGCTCGTGAATACCTGCGCCGTGCGGGATCATGCCGAGCAACGCGTGCTCGGTCGGATGGGCGAGCTGAAGCGCTACAAACGACCCGGCGACGTGCTCGGCGTCGTGGGGTGCATGGCACAGCGCCTCGGCCCCAAGCTCCTGGAACGGGTGCCCCAGGTGGATCTCGTCATCGGACCCGATGGCTATCGCGGCCTCCCCGAGCTGATCGCGCGTGCGCGTGTTGGCAGCCGGGAGGCGGACGTGACGTTCCGCGACTGGGAGCATTACGAGGACGTACCGGCCGACCGCCCGACCGGCGTGTCCGCCTTCGTCACCGTGCAGCGGGGCTGCGATTATCGGTGCACGTTCTGCATCGTTCCGATGACACGCGGCCCGGAGCGGAGCCGCAAGTTGGACGATGTGGTGGGCGAGGTGACTCGCCTGGCACACACCGGCACCTCCGAGGTCACGCTCCTTGGCCAGACGGTCAACAGCTATCACGACGGCACCCACGACTTCGCCGATCTGCTGCGGGCGACAGGCGCCGTGCCGGGCATTCGCCGGGTTCGCTTTACCTCGCCATACCCCACCGACTTCACGGACCGCGTGCTGGCCGCGATGGCCGAGACGGCCGCGGTGTGCGAGCACGTGCATCTGCCCGTGCAGAGCGGCAGCACTCACGTCCTCAAGCGCATGCTGCGCCGCTACACGCGCGAGCGCTACCTCGAGGTGGTGGAGTCCCTGCGGGCCGCCGTCCCCGAGATCGCCATCACGACCGACATCATCGTGGGATTCCCGGGCGAGACGGAGGAGGAGTTCGCGGAGACGCTGTCGCTCGTCGAGCAGGTACAGTTCGACGACGCCTTCACGTTCCGCTACTCGCTGCGCGAAGGCACGCCCGCCGTCAAACTGCGCGACCACGTGGCGCCAGAGGTGGCGGCGGAGCGCCTGGAACGTCTCATTGCCGTGGTACGGACCGTGGCCCGGCGGCGCAACATGGCGCTCGTCGGCACCACGCACGAAGTGTTGGTGGAAGGACGGGCGAAGCGCGGCGACCTGCTGCAAACACGCACGCGCACCAACAAGGTGGCCCTGGTCGAAGGCCCGGACGAATGGATCGGGACCTACCGCCGGGTGCGATTCACCGGCACGACCGGGTCCACGTTCACCGCGTGGCCGGTGGAACAGGAGTTGGCCCTCTGGGCGTAACCAACGTGACCATGGAGGCGGCCCAGAAGGATTACGAGCGGTTGCGGCCGCAGTATCCCACCTTCTGCGGCTGCGACACCTGCAGAGGCGACGTGCTGGTGTACGCCTTGAACCGTCTCTCGCCGCACTACGTGTCCACGCGGGCGGGCGAGATTCTCACCGGGCTGACGATGGGGACCGATCAGGAGACGGCGAAGCTCACGGTGATCCTGATCGAGGGGTTCCGCCGCGTGGCGCTGGCGCCGCGCTGTGGGACGAAGCCAGTAACGCTCGCCTAGACGGGTGAGGCGGCGGTGCGCCCGCCGCTCGTGTGGTTGGCGATCGGCTTCGGGGCCGGCCTTTGGGCCGGCCTCGATGCGTCTTGGGGCATGTGGGGTGTGGGTTTGCCGGTGCTGGTTGGCGCCCTGCTGGTCGGGCGGCGCGCCCCCACGGCCGCCGCCATGGGCCTCGCCGGTCTCGCCGGACTGCTGTGGGGCGGAGCGGCAATCGCGGGACGAGAGACGAGCTGCGCGGGAACTTGGGGGAAGGGGGAAGAGGGAAGGGGGACCCACGCAGCCATCGTGCGGCTCCTCGATCGCGTTCCGAACGATGGCGGGATCGTCGACGCGCAGGTGAGAGACGGCCCCTGCGGCGGCACGTTGACGTTGCGCTGGCCGGCAGCGAAGCGCGCGGCCGGTGGCACGACCTGGCTCGTGGCGGGGCCATACCTCGGCGACGGGCACCGCGGGTTGCTGCGCGTCCGGTCGTCGCGCCTGCTCGATCGCTCACCCCGCGGGCGCGGCGGTCTGCGCGATGCGGTGGCGCGCCGCAGCGCGATCCTGTTCGGCGCCCGGGCCCCGCTGGTCGATGCCCTGATCATCGGACGCACCGCCGATCTGGACGCCGGGCTGCGTGAGCGCTACGCCCGATCGGGGCTCGCCCACATCCTCTCGATCTCGGGACTGCACGTCGGCTTCTTCGCCGCCTGGCTGACGCTGCTGCTCCGGCTCGCCGGTGTGTCACCCCGGGCGCGGCTTGTGGTGTCGACGCTCGCGGTGCTCGCCTATTGCTGGCTGATCGGGTTTCCGGCTCCCGCCACTCGGGCCGGCATCATGCTCGCCGTCGATGGCGTGGCGCGCTGGCGCCAGCGCGTCGTGGCTCCACGGGGAACCATCGCGCTGGCCGCCCTCGTGGTGCTGCTCATCGATCCGTGGGCCATCCATTCCATCGGGGCCTGGCTCTCCATCGCCGCCATCGGGGCGGTGATCTGGGCGGATCGGGAGATCGCTGGTCCACGCGCGTTCAAGCTGGTCGCCCCCGCGCTTGCGGCGACGCTCGTGACGGCACCGATCACCGCGTTCGCCTTCGGCACCGTAGCGCCGATCGGCGTGATCGCGAACCTGATCGCCATTCCGCTTGGTGCTCTCGCCGTCCCCGGCACCATCTTCGCGCTCGCCTTCTCGGTGGTCATCCCGCCGCTCGGCGTCTGGCTCGCCGCCGGCTCGGGGTTGCTGCTCGCGATCCTGGACCTCGTCGCTGGAGCCGCCGCGGCGATTCCCGGCGGGCACATCATTTCGATTCCCGGCTGGCCCGCGGCCCTCGGCTGGACCGGCGTGCTGGTGCTGACGTGGTGGTTGTGGCACACGCCGCGACGCCGCTGGGTGGTGGCGGCGCGCATCGCATTCATCGCCGCCCTCAGCGCCTGGGGCAGCCTCTTCTTTCGCGCGCCCCGTGACAGGGACGGCGTTCTCACCGTACATTTTCTCGACGTCGGACAGGGCGACGCGGCGGTGCTCCGGACCCCGGCCGGTCACTGGGCGCTGATCGACGGCGGACCCCGCACGCCGCAAGGAGACGCGGGGCGTCGGGTGGTGTTGCCGTTCCTGCGGCGCCACGGCGTGAATGCCCTATCCCTGGTCGTGGCGACGCACGGCGACGCGGACCACCTGGGTGGACTCCCCGCGGTGATCGAGGCCCTGCCGCCGGCCGTCGTGCTCGAGCCGGGAGAACCGCTGGGGCGGCCGCTGTACCTGGAGTTTTTGGCGGACGTGGAGCGGGACCGGGCCCGGTGGCATCCGGCGCGGGCCGGCGACCGTGTAGAGCTCGACGGGGTCACCTTTCAGGTCTTGAGCCCCGACAGCGCCTGGATGACCCAGCCGGTGGACGTCAATGAGCACGGGGTCGTCCTGCTGGTGAGCTACGGCGCGACCCGGCTGCTGTTCATGGCCGATGCCGGGTTGCCGGTCGAGGCGCGCCTCGCCGGCCGCGTGGGGCGCGTGGATCTGCTCAAGGTGGGCCACCACGGCAGCCGCACCGCGACGTCCGAGGAGTGGCTCGACGAGCTGTCACCGGCCCGGGCAGTCGTGAGTGTCGGGGCACACAACACGTACGGGCATCCGACGCCCGAAGTCCTGGAACGACTCGGGCGGCATCACGTGGAAACGTTGCGGACCGACCGGCTTGGCACCATCACCTTGACCACTGACGGCCAACGTGCACAGTTCGAGTTCCGTCGTCACGATTGAGCGATTCATCATCGAGCAGGAGCGCCAGTTCCCCGAAGCCACGGGCGAGCTGTCCAACCTGCTGTACGACGTCTGCCTCGCCGCCAAGATCATCTCGCGCAACGTGCGGCGCGCCGGGCTCGCGGACATCCTGGGCGAGATGGGCACCACCAACGTCCAGGGCGAGCTGCAGCAGAAGCTGGATGTGTTCGCCAACGAGACCATCCGCAACAGCCTGCAGCACACCGGGCGCACGTGCGTGCTCGCGTCCGAAGAGGATGAGGAGCCGGTACCGGTGCCGGAAGGTCTGCCCGTCGGCAAGTACGTGCTGCTCTACGATCCGCTCGACGGATCGAGCAACATCGACGTCAATGTCCCGATCGGGACGATCTTCTCGATTCATCGACGGGTCACCCCCGAAGGGGGGCCGGGAACGCTCCAGGACTGTCTGCAGCCGGGCCGGACGCAGATCTCGGCCGGGTACATCCTGTACGGCTCGAGCACGATGCTGGTGTATTCGACCGGCAAGGGCGTGCACGGGTTCACGCTCGAACCCTCGATCGGGGAGTTCCTGCTGTCGCATCCCTCGATCCGCACGCCGGAGGTGGGCCGGTACTACAGCGTCAACGAAAGCAACTGGGATCGTTGGCCCGAGGGCGTGCACCGGGCCGTGGCCGCGTTCAAGAACGGCGAGCACGGCCTGCAACCCCGGAACGCGCGGTACGTCGGGTCTCTGGTGGCGGACTTCCACCGCAACCTGCTCTCGGGCGGCATCTTTCTCTATCCCGCCGACAAGAAATCGCCTTCGGGGAAGCTGCGCCTGCTCTACGAAGCAGCGCCGCTCGCGATGCTGGCAGAGCAGGCCGGCGGGCTCGCGACCGACGGCCGGAATCCCATCCTCGATATCGCTCCCCAAAGCCTCCACCAGCGCGTCCCGCTCATCATCGGCAGTAAGCAGGACGTGGCACTTGCGACCCGGCTGATTCAGGAGGCGTAGGGAGCGGTGAGCGAACGGCGGCCGGTGTACGGCCCCACCGATTGGACCGGACAGCCGGCGACGGATCTGGGCGCCCCGGGGACGTTCCCGTACACCCGCGGGGTGCACCCCACCATGTACCGCGGCCGGCTGTGGACCATGCGGCAATACGCGGGCTTCGGCACGGCCGAGGAAACCAACGCCAGATTCCATCATCTGCTGAACGCCGGTCAGACGGGATTGTCGGTGGCATTCGATCTCCCGACCCAAATGGGCTATGACTCGGATCATCCCAAAGCCATGGGAGAGGTGGGCCGGGCCGGCGTGGCGATCGACACCGTGGATGACCTGGAGCGCCTGTTTCACGGTATTCCGCTCGACAAGGTGTCGACGTCGATGACGATCAACGCGACGGCGTCGATCCTGCTGTGTCTCTACATCGCGGTCGCCGAGCGCCAGGGCGTGCCGTCCCACGCGCTGTCGGGCACGGTGCAGAACGACATCCTGAAGGAATACATCGCGCGCGGGACGTAC
>DATFGN010000259.1:0-2126 GCA_035249405.1 Gemmatimonadales bacterium | reverse complement strand
AATTCCCGGACTACGCCGCGGACCGGGCGGCGGGCAAGCGTACGCTGGTCGTGCAACTCGGCCGCCGCCGCGCGAGCCGGCTGTTCGCGGCGATCGTCGCCAGCGCGTTCGTCTGGCTCGCCGCGCTGCCGCTCGCCGGCGTGCGCCCCACGGTCCTGCTCGGCGTGGCGGGGGCGATTGCGGGAGCGCTCGCCGCGATCCGGCTCTGGAGGTCGCCCGAGTCGACACCCGAGCTCATCCCCGCCCAAGCCCAGACGCTGTTTGCGTTCCTGCTGATGGCCCTGGGCGCCGGCCTGGGAATGCTGCTCGGCTGACGGTCCTTCGACCCCCGATCATGCCGGCGCCCCTGACGGGCGCGGGGCCACGCCGCGAAACGAGGGATGGCCTGTGCTCGAGGGAACTCGCCCACTTGGGCTGGGCTCGCCGGACCGGTTCCGCCCCATGACCCCGACTCAGGGTCTTGCCGACTCCAGCCTTCGGAGATACGCGAACCCGATCTTCATGGTGGCGGGCGTGACGCGCGAGCCGCCTGAGCTGAACGGGCTCGTCGGCGTCGTCCGGTATTCGAGCAGGTCCCTGCCAAACCCGACGACCGCACAGTCGAAGTACACCAGGACGCTCGAGAGCGGTCCGTCGAACCAGAGCGGTCCCCCGACCCACACCTGCCACCCCGCCTGCAGACCCGACTCGGCCGAGAGTCGATCGAGGCCGGCGTATTGCGCGCCCGGGGCCGAGACCCGCGCGTCCGTGAGTCGGGTCCAGCCGACGGTGGGACCGGTGAGGAGGCCCAGGATCCAATGCGTCTTCCCCGGCCGGCGATCGTCCGATCGCCATATCGACAACACCGGGAACAGAGCCGAGAGCCTCAGCTGGTCGCACGTCGCGTTGCCCAGCGAAAGCGTCCTACCTGCGACCGTGTCGACCACGCCGAAGCCGATCCCGGCCCTGCTCAATGAGGCGCGCATGGCGATCCGCCGCCACATCCGCATCGCCGACAACTCGAAGACCGCATCGCCGGGGTACCTGACGATGAGACGGCCCGGAGGTTGTGCGAACGGGTAGTCGTAGACCGGATCGGCCGCGTTCGCCCAGCGACCATACTCGATCCCGAATGTCCAGGCGGGCATCGGGCCGGTCTGCTTGTAGCGCACATGCCCGGGCGCGGCGTACGACGGACTCCCGGGAAGGACCACCATGAGCGTCGCGAGTCCGAGTGTCGGTAGAAGGGAATCGCGCACGACACAAGCCTCCGTGATCAGGGTGCGAACCCCAACCGTCGAGCAGCGCGGCGCATCGCGGATCGGAGCGGACCGGGTCCATCGCCGGCTCCACTTTGAGGAAGACTCGACGTTAGCGCTCGTTTCCCTGCTCCACAGTTCACGAACCAGCCGGCCCGCCAAGCCGAGGTGGGAAGAAGATGGCTCTTGGACTTGGCGCTACCACCTTCGCAGTCCGGCGGCGCGAGTTCTGCGAATTTGGAGGCGGCACCCGGATTCGAACCGGGGAATAAGGGTTTTGCAGACCCTCGCCTTACCACTTGGCTATGCCGCCTCAAGAAGTTGTGGGGCGGAGAGTTATAGCGCAGCCGCGGACGAGAATCCAGCCGCGAAGGGTCCCGCAGATAGTCCGCGTGCGGCCGCCGCAATTCGTGCCCGTGGGCCTTGAGCAGCTCGATCTTGCCGATGCACTGCCCTTGGCGTCGTCAGTGGGCCACCGGGGCAATCCACATCAGGGCGCGCACGGGCGGTGAGCCTCACAGGCGTGCGCGGCGCCCGAGTGCGGCCGACACGGGGTTGGCCTCGCGCAGCACGGCCTCGGCGATCGCCCGCAGCCCGTGGAAGCGGCCGGTTTCGAGAGGGTGCCCGGCATCGGCCCTGGCCACCCGCGCCTCGAGTACCGCGCCGGCATCGTCCAGGACCGCCTCGATCGTGTCGTTGCCGAACATCCAGCGCCCGCCGTTCCGCTCGAGATGGTGCTCGACTCCCGCGAAGCGTGCCGCGATCCGATCACCTGCGGCTTCGATCCATATGCCGTCGCGGGGCGCGTCGGCAGCGTAGCTCGCGCGCGAGCGGTGGAGACGGGGCTTCACACGGTAGGGGCCGCCGTCCTCCGGGCAGAAGGTGTCA
>DATFGN010000258.1:0-4843 GCA_035249405.1 Gemmatimonadales bacterium | reverse complement strand
CACGGGGGGATGGCCGTCGTGTACCTCGCGCGTGATGTGAAGAACGACCGCAAGGTCGCCATCAAGGTGCTGCGCCCCGAGCTTGCCGCCGCGCTCGGCGCCGAACGGTTCCTGCGCGAAATCGCCATCGCCGCTCAGCTGCGCCACCCTCACATTCTGCCGTTGCACGACTCGGGCAAGGTCGCGGGTTCCCTCTACTATGTCATGCCGTACGTCGAAGGCGAGTCACTGCGGGCTCGCCTGCAGCGCGAAACGCGGCTGCCGCTCGACGAGGCGCTTCGCCTCACGCGCGAGGTGGCGGACGCATTGAGCTACGCCCACAGCCGGGACGTGGTCCACCGCGACATTAAGCCGGAAAATATTCTGCTGGACTCGGGGCACGCGGTGGTCGCGGATTTTGGGATCGCGCGGGCGATCACGTCTGCCGGGGACGACCGGCTGACGGGGACGGGGATCGCAATTGGTACCCCGACCTACATGAGTCCGGAGCAGGCGTCGGGCGCACATCAGCTGGATGGTCGGAGCGACATCTACAGTCTTGGGTGTGTGCTGTACGAAATGCTGGCGGGGACGCCGCCGTTCACGGGGCCGACGCCGCAGGCCATCATGGCGCGGCACTCGATAGATCCGCTGCCGCCGCTACGCCGTGTGCGCGCCGCCGTCCCGGCGGCGGTCGATCGGGCGATCGAGAAGGCGATGGCCAAGGCGCCGGCCGACCGCTTCGCCACAGCGGCACAGTTCGCCGAGGCGGTGTCGGCGCAGGGGCCGGTACGGGTAGCCGTTCGGCAACGGTGGCTAGTGCCCGCCACGATCCTCGGCATCGCAACCTTGGGCACAGTGGTGGTGTGGGCTGTTCACAGTCACCCGTCTACAACGCTGGACTCCACCCTGATCGCGATCACGCCGTTCGAAGTGCAAGAACCCGAGCTCGCCGTGTGGCGCGAAGGTCTGGTGGACGTGTTGTCTCGCAGTCTGGACGGCGCCGGCCCCTTGCGGACCGTTCCGCTCAGCGTCGTGCTCCGCCGCTGGAAAGGACGAGCGGATCGTGCGACGGCGGCATCGCTCGCCCGCCTGACCGGTGCCGGCATAGCCGCGTACGGAGGCCTCGTGCCCCGGGGGCCGGACTCGGTGACGCTGCGGGCAACGCTGTTGAATGTGGCGACGAATACCACACAGGGTGAAGTCGAGGTCTCGGGTGCGGCGGACCGGATGGGCGATTTGGCGGACTCCCTGGGGCGTCGGCTCCTGGCGGCCCTGGGTCGCGAACGTCCGATCCGAGCCGTGCGTGAGGGCTCGCTCGGCGCGACGTCGCTTCCCGCGCTCAAGGCGTTTCTGCTCGGGGAGCAGTTCTATCGGCGGGGCATGTGGGATTCCGCGCTGGCCCACTACGACGGGGCGATCGGAATGGACAGCGGGTTTGTCCTCGCGCTCTACCACATGGGGCAAGCCCTCGGGTGGCGTCCCTCGCAGTCAGGGCGGTACGGGGACCCGGCGGAGTACTCGCTTCGTGCCGTGCAGCTCAACCACGGTCAGGCGCCTCGCGACAGCCTGGTCATCGCTGCCGATTCATGCCTGCTCGCGAGTTTCGCAACGGCGGACTTCAGTGCGTCCATTGCCCTCGCGCGCCGGTCAATTGCAATGCGGAGAGAGGCCGCTCGCCGCTACCCGGGGGATCCTGAAATCTGGTATCAGTTGGGAGACGCGCTGTATCACGGCGGCCGGCCATTCACGGCGGCCGAAGCGCTCGCGGCGTTCGATCGAGCCGTCGCGCTGGACTCCGGTTTCGCGCCGGCGTACGAGCACACCGCCCAGCTTGGCACCGAGGTCGGAGGGCCGCAGCTCGCCAGGCGGTATCTCACTGCCTATGCACTACTCGATTCGATGGAGGACTTCGGTCCGAATCTCCGCTTCGCTGGGCGCGTCTTCGACACGACCGAGAATCGCCGTGAGCCATTCTCCAACCTGATCGATACCACGCGCGCACAGGCGTTGAATGAGGCGTTCAAGGCTGCGGTCTGGTGGCCCGATTCGGCTGAGACCGCGACGCGGCTGCAGCGGAGTCTGGTGCGCGGGAGAAGCCGCTTCGCGGGCGTCGAAGTCCTGCAAACGCCCTACCTCATGCAGCAACGCCTGGCTCTCGCCCACGCGACCCGTGGTCACCTGCAGCAGGCCTGGCGACTCTACGACGACTCGGTCCGCATGCGCTCCTCGTTGGCGTTCTGGAATCCATTTCCTGAGCTGGCTGCCTTGGGAGTCGTCCCTCACGACACCGCGGCGCGGGTGTTCAGCCAAGTGCTCGAACCCCATGCGCCGTGGCCCCCCCCGTGGCAGTTCATCGGGCTATCCTGGTGGGCTGATCATCGTGACTCGGTCTCGCTCAAACGCTTCAGCGCCAGAGCGCGCACGGAGGCGGTGCGGACGGCGGATGAATTCAAGAGCGCGGTGATCCGGTATCACGGGACTTCTGCGTCGGCCTATCTGGCGCTGGTTCGTCGGGATTCCACGACGGCGCTCCGCGCATTCGAGGCCCTGTCGGACAGCGTGTGTTCGGCAGCCATTCCCCGATGCCTGTTCGCGAAACTCACGCAGGCCGAATTGGAGGTGGCGTTCGGGGAGGATGAGAAAGCCGCAGGGACGATTGACGCGTGGCTTGAGGATGCCTGGTTCAATCGCATGCCGACACCCGTGATCGTGCTCGCCCGTTTGTTACGGGCGCAGATTGCCGAACGATTGGGCGACAGGAACCGTGCAATCCGCGACTACCAGATCGTGGCTGACTTCTGGAGTCGCGCGGATCCGGAATTGGTTCCGTATGTCCGCCAGGCAGCTGCAGGGATTGCTCGGTCGACCGCCGAGTCTCGCAAACCGTGAGCGAGCGCTCGGCCTCGCGTGTGGTTTCCGTAGAAGCGAAACGAGCCGAACGTCGCGGTGTATGTCGCAGAGAGCGGGCCAACCAGGAGGCCTGAGGTGCCGACACGCGAGAAGGCGTCGAACCAGGAAAAGTGGAAAGCCCGAACGCTCAAAGCGGCGCAGGCGGCCAAGCGTGGGGCGCTGGCCGTGGTGAGGCAGGCGGATACGCTGCTGAAAGTCGCCCGGCAGAAGGCCGGGACGATGGCGCGCCGCAGCAAGCTGCGGCAGCGGCTGCGCGAGACCGGTCGCGTCTTGAAGTCGGCAGGGAAGGCCGCCCTGGCGGCTGGAGCCGCGGCGGCCATGGTGGCCGTCGCCGGGGAAATCCGTTCTCGAAAGGCCACTCGTAAGAAACGTGCTCGAAAGCGAACGAAGACTCGTCGCCGGTAGGCCTAGCCGCCGGTGCCGAACTGCCGGGTGAATTTGACCAGCAGCGATCGCGTGATCGGTCGGTCCCAGGCGAAGAACCCGGTTGCGTTCTCGGCCGTATTGAGCACCACGAACAACCCCGTGCCCGCGGTGTTCAGCCAGCCGAAGCGGATGTTCGCCGAAAACACTCCGGCCTGGTTGCTGTACTGCACCAGCGACTGGGTGAAGATCCGCGGCGTGAAGAAGTAGCCGAGCCGGACCCCCACCAGCGACCGGACGAAGTCCCCCTGGTCGAGCCGCACCTTGTTGTAGTCGACCAAGAGTGACGCCGTCAATGCTGATCCCCGGAAGGTTAGCGTCGATGCCGCTCCGTATCGCGTCCCGTTGTAGAACGGTCCCGCCTCGATCCGGTTGAGCAACGAAACGGGCGCGCTCGGATTGCTGGCGAAATCGAATCCCAGGCTGGTCCATCGGTACTCGCCCACCGGCAACGTCACCCCACGGGCGATGTCGAACGGCTGCGTCAGTCGCTCGCTGAATACGTTGAGCTCGGGACCGATATCCCCGCCATTGTTGAGCTCCGCCTGGCCCAGGTCAATGTGGATCTGGTCCGACTGGACGTTGCCGTCGAAGCCGTAGTACCCGCGGTAGCTGGCGTGCGGCAGCCAGTAGCGGAGGAAGCGGTGTTGCACCGGCATCGTGTGGAAGACCGCGACCTCATAAAACCGGTAGCCGCTCCGGGCGAGAAACCCAACTTCAGGATTGAAGTCCTCGCCCACCTGGGAGTAGCGCAGCGCGTTATCCCACCGGCCGGTCTTGTATCCGATGCGTCCGCTGAACGCGGCGTCGCGGCCGGTTCTTGCCGGTGTCTTCGTCGTGGCGGCCCACCAATCGACGGTTACCGGGTCGCTCAACGTCAGGCGACCATCGAGCCCCAGCGTCGTATTGCGGTCGGTCCCATCGCGTGTCGCGACGCGATGCACCCCGAGGACGCCGATTCGCGACTGGCCCCACTCCCGCGACACCCGTCCCACGGAATACGAATTCGCGGGTTGGCTGCCACCCCGGTTCTCCGTGAACAACTGCATCGTCCCGACCGTGAGGCCGGCCACCCGACCGGTCACGCGTCCCCCGCCGATGATGGGAATCGGGTTACCCAGTGTGTCGATGCCGATGCGCCGGCTGAAAAACAGCTCCACGGCCTGTGGGGTCCCGGCCGAGAACACGCCCGCGTTCTCCAGGAAAAACGGCCGCTTCTCCGGAAAGAACAGCGGAAACCGGGTGAGATTGGTCCGCTGCTCGTCGACCTCCACCTGAGCGAAGTCGGTGTTGTAGGTGAGGTCGAGGGTCAGACTCGGCGTGATCCCCAGCTTGGCGTCGACCCCGACCTCGGTCGGATACCGAGTCGAGTCCCACGGCACCACGACGGTGGGCGCTGAGTACGTCCGCTGCGCCGAGCCGAGGACGTAGGGCGTGATCGTCGCGATGCGCTGACTCGGGACTTCGAGACTGACCAGGCGGCCGGCCCGGGAAACGCGATAGAGGTTGTACTGGAGTGGAATCGGCG
>DATFGN010000257.1:0-6555 GCA_035249405.1 Gemmatimonadales bacterium | reverse complement strand
CAGATACGCGAGCGGGAAGGCCAGGAGCAGCGAACACACCGTCACCACGAATGCGATCTGGGCCGAAAACAGGATCGTCGCCGGGTAGACCGACGTCGTGAACAGCCGGCGATACGACGCCAGGGTCCACTGGTGCACGATCATCTGGTTCTCGTCCAGCCGCCACAACGAGTGTAGCAACAGCAGCAGGTAGGGGAGAAACAGAAACACCGTCACCCACCCGACCGGCAGGATGGCAGCGAGCGCCGTGCGCGTGCGCGGGCGGCTCCGCAGTCGGTCGATCCAGGTCGGAGTCGCCGTCATGCGACGAGACACACGCCCTGGTCGATGGGCCACGCGACCTGGACTGGATGTCCCGCGGCCACCGCGCGATCCGAGGGACCGAGGTGGAGCACCAGCGTGGCGCCGCCCGCGAGGCCCAGGCGCAGTTTGGTGAGCGAGCCCGCGTAGATCCCTTCTTGCACCGTCCCCTCGAGTCGGTTGTGGTCCGTGGGAGCCGGGCCATCCAGGAGCACCATGGCTTCGGGGCGGATCGAGAGCCACACGTCCTGCCCGGCCGCCGTGGTGGCTGCCGGGGCCGGAGCCAACACGATTTGGTTGGCGACGCGGAGAGTGAAGCGGCCGGCGCCGGCGGGAACCTCCACACGCGCCGGCAAGAGATTCGTCTCTCCGATGAAATCGGCTACGTAGCGGGTGGCGGGGCGATCGTAGATGTCGCGCGGCGTTCCAAGCTGCTCGATCTTGCCGCTGCGCATCAGGGCGATCCGGTTCGACATGGTCAGGGCTTCTTCTTGATCGTGCGTCACGTAGACGAACGTGATCCCCACCTGCGTCTGCAGGTGCTTCAGCTCGAGCTGCATTTCCTTGCGCAGCTTGAGATCGAGCGCGCCGAGCGGCTCGTCCAGCAGCAGCACCTTGGGTCGGTTGACGAGCGCGCGGGCGAGGGCCACGCGCTGCTGTTGTCCGCCCGAAAGCTGGCGCGGCGCGCGCTGCGCGAGCTGCTCCAGGTGCACCATCTCCAGCACCTGGCCTACCCGCTGCGTGATGTCTGCTTTCGGCACGCGCCGCATGCGGAGACCGTAGGCCACGTTGTCCCACACGCTCATGTGCGGAAACAGGGCGTAATTCTGAAACACGGTGTTGATGTTGCGCTTGTACGGCGGGAGGAGATGGATCGACTGTCCCTCCATCCAGATTTCACCGGCCGTGGGTTGTTCGAACCCGGCGATCATTCGCAGGGTGGTGGTCTTGCCGGAGCCCGAGGCGCCGAGCAGGGTGAGAAACTCCCCGGCGCCAATGCGCAGCGAGACATCGTCGATCGCGACGAAGTCACCGAATCGTTTGGTGAGTGAGCGCAGCTCGACGAGCGAGTCGGTCACGGGGAAGACGGGACGGGAGGGAAACGAAGTGGGGAGCAGTGTGTGGTACGCCATGGTGCGCCACTCAGGGACGGCATCGCACCACCACGTATCACGCCCAGCTCCCCACAAACGGTGGGGCGGTTACCGGCCCGCCTTCACCTGATTCCAAACTTCCTGATATTTATCCCGCCGCGGGCTCCATTGCCAGAAGTTGACGCGCGTCCCATAGTCGGCGATGTCCCGCTGGGTGGCCACCTGCTCCGGCGACATATAGGTCTTCGCGCCCGGGCTGGCGACGATGTAGTTCGTGACGTCGGCCATGAGCTTCTGGGTGAACGGCTGGGCCGTGTATTCGAGCCACGCGTAGGCGGCATTGAGGTTCTTGGCACCGCGCGTCATCACCCAGTGGTCGGCCCAGGCGGTCGTACCCTCGGTCGGAATCACCTCACCGGCCGGGAAATTCGCCGCCCTGAGCTGCGCCGTCATCAGCGGCCAGCCTTCGCCCATCACCACTTCTTTCCCCTGGAACAGCTGGGTCATGTCGCCCGCCGTCGACCAATACTTCCGCACCTGCGGCCGCAGCTGCAGGGCCTTCGCATGCACCTGGGCCAGCTGCTCGTCGGTGAGGTTGTAGAGCTTGCTGCGATCGTTGGGGTCGTCCATGCCGAGCAGCTGGGCGATCATCCAGAGGGTCGCGATGTCGTCCTGGACCGTCACCTTCCCTCGGAACTTGGGATCGAACAGCAGCGCCCATGAGGTCGGTGCCGGGCTGACCTTCGTCGTGTCGTAGACCAGGGGATTTGGACCGAAGGCCCAGGGCACGCCGTACACGGTGTCGGCCTTTTTGGCCATGGACAGGGCGAGGAAGCTCGCCATTAGATCGCCGTAGCTGGGGACGCGCGCCAGATCGAGGGGGGCGGCGAGTCCCGCCTGCACGATCTGGGTGATGGCGTCGCTCGACGGGGAGACCAGGTCGATCGTTTCCGCCCCGCCGGCGCGCAGTTTGGCGACCAGCTCGTCGCTCGATCCCATGTAGGTGGAGTTCAGCTTGACGCCGCATTGCTCTTCGAACGGCTTGGCGAACAGCGTGTCGGTGTAGCCCTCCCACACCATGAAATTCAGCTCGCCGCCGATCGGCTGCGGACACAGTTGGGCCAGGAAGGTCCTCGCGTCCGCTCGGGCATCCGTGGTCGGCGTGATGGTGATCTTGGCAACCGCGCCTCCGCTCGCGCCACCTTCTTTTCCCTTGCATCCTGCGACGGCGACCAACGCCCCCGCCACCACGAGCGCGCAATAGCCGCGCCACCTTTCGCCAGTCATGGCGTGCCTCCCTGAGGTTCTTTCTATCCCGGTCGGTGCCGCGAGACGGAAAATGGTACACGCGACTCGGTCTTTCGCAACGTGGTGGACGGGCTAGCTTCCTGCCGCCATGGGTGTCATCCGGCTCACCACCGAGATTCCCGGGGCGAAGAGTCTCGCGCTGCTCGAGCGGCGCCAGCGCATCGTGCCGCGTGGCGTGCCGCTCTCGGCTCCGATCGCGATCGTCTCGGGCGAGAATGCTGTGGTGACCGACGCCGACGGGAACCAGCTCATCGATTTCGCCGGCGGCATCGGGACGCTCAACACCGGGCACCGCCACCCGGCCGTCGTGGCCGCCGCCAAAGCCCAGCTCGATCGACTGATCCACACCAGTTTCCAGGTCGCGGCCTACGAGCCCTACCTCGATGCCGCGGAACGGCTCAGTGCGCTCGTGCCCGGAGCGTTTCCCAAGAAAACGATGTTTGTCAACTCCGGGGCGGAAGCCGTCGAGAACGCCGTGAAGATCGCTCGCATCTCGACCGGCCGGCCTGCCATCGTGTGTTTCGAGCACGCTTTCCACGGGCGGACGCTCCTCACCATGACGCTGACGTCCAAGGTGATGCCGTACAAACGGGGGTTTGGTCCCTTCGCCCCGGAGGTGTACCGGCTGCCGTATCCCTACTGCTACCGCTGCGACGAGCCGCGCGGCCCGAGTGGCTGCTGTCGTGCATCGCGGGATCGTTTCGAAACGCTGGTCGCTACGCACGTCGATCCCGGTTCGGTGGCGGCCGTGATCATCGAGCTGCAGCTGGGGGAGGGCGGATTCGTGCCCGCCCCTCCGGCGTTCGTGGCCATGCTGGCCGCCTTCTGTCGTGACCACGGCATCCTGTTGATCGATGACGAAATCCAGACCGGTTTCGGGCGGACCGGCCGGATGTTCGCGGCCGAGCATTACGACCTCGCGCCCGACATCGTCGTCTCGGCGAAATCCCTGGCCGGCGGATTGCCGCTCGGAGCCATCACTGGCAGGGCCGAGATTATGGATGCGGCGCACGTGGGCGGCCTCGGGGGAACGTTCGCGGGCAATCCGGTCGCGCTGGCAGCGGCGGTCGCCGTGCTCGATCTGATGAAGGTGGACGACATTGCCGCCAAGGGCGCGCGTCTGGGGAAGCGGCTGCGTGCGCGCCTCGAGGGGTTGGCGAAGCATTGCCCGGCCATTGGCGAGGTGCGCGGCCTCGGGGCGATGGTCGCCATCGAGCTCGTGACCGATCGCGCATCGAAACAGCCGGCCAAGGAGCTGGCGGCGAAGCTCCAGGCGGTGGCTCTCACGCGGGGCCTATTGCTGTTGACCGCCGGCACCTACGGGAACGTGATCCGCATTCTCGTTCCCCTGACCGTGGAAGACGCCGTGGTGGACGAAGGCATGGCGGTCCTCGAGCACACCCTGATGGAAATCACCGCGTAGCTATCTTCGAGGCATGGCCACTCCCAAGCTGAGCGCGAATCAGCAGCGTCGCGTCGAAGAGATCGAGGGGTTCCTGAAGACGGTCGCCCTAGTCAAGAAACTGGTGGGGGATCTGGAGGCGAATCGTGCGGCCCGTCCCCAGATACTCGAGGACATCGGGCAGCGGATCTCGCGCGAGTTGTTCAAGATGCGGCAGCGGGCCGTGGCGGCGAACGTCGGAACGGTGGCGGACGTCGCCGGCTCGCTCGCGACTGTGGCCAAGCGATCGGTGGGGTTGCAGATGAAGATTCGCGCCCTGAACGACGGCGTGGCCAGCCTGCGCTTCCAGCTCGATCGCGCGTTGGCCATGGCGCAGATTCCCGACGACAAGCAAACCGAATGACCGCGCCCCCCCCTCCACGGGCGCCGGCCATTCGCTGTGAAGGGCTCGTCAAGCGCTTTGGTGATGTCACCGCCGTGGCGGGGCTCGATCTCACGGTGGCTGCGGGGGAGTGCTTCGGTTTGCTGGGGCCGAACGGGGCGGGGAAGACGACCACGATCGAGATCCTCGAGGGGCTGACCCCTGCCGACGCCGGCTTGGTGCAGGTCCTGGGTCATGCGTGGAATGGGGGTGCTGCGGATCGCCTGCTGCGAGAGCGGCTCGGCATCCAGCTGCAGGAGACGAAGCTTCCCGAGAAGCTCTCGGTCGAGGAGACGATCCGCCTGTTCGCGAGCTTCTACCCGCAGGCGCAGACGGTGGAGAGCGTGCTGGCGGTGGTCGAGCTGGGCGAGAAACGGCGTGCCTGGTACAGCAAGCTCTCGGGAGGGCAGAAACAGCGACTCGCCGTGGCGTGCGCGCTCGTGAACCGCCCCGAGCTGCTGTTTCTGGACGAACCCACCACCGGCCTCGATCCGCAATCGCGGCGGCAACTGTGGGACGTGATCGCCGGCTTCCGGTCCCAGGGCAACACCGTGCTGCTGACCACGCATTACATGGAAGAGGCGGAGCGCCTGTGCGACCGCGTCGCGATCATGGACCACGGGAAGGTGATCGCGCTCGGGACGCCCCGCGAGTTGATTGCCTCACTCGGTGCGGAGCACGTGGTGGAATTCACGCTGGCGGACGGCGTCACCGTCGCCAGCCTCGAGCCGGAGCTGCGCGGCTTGCCCGGCGTCGGCGCGGTGCGGGCGACAGATGGGACGATCGCCCTGACGGCCACGGCGCTGCATATCACGCTGCCGGCGCTGACGGGCCTGCTCGAGCGGCGCGGGCACGCGTTGGCGTCGTTGACCACGCATCACGCGTCCCTCGACGACGTGTTCGTCGCCATCACCGGACGGCGCATTCGCGATGAGTAATCGTCCGCTGGTCCAGATGACGCTGGCCTGGATTCGCGGGTTCTACCGCGAGCCCGAAGCCATCTTTTGGGTATTCGGGTTTCCCATCGTGCTGGCGTTCGCGCTGGGGATCGCCTTCAAGAACCGGGGCCCCGGGGAGATGCGCGTCGGCGTGCTGCGCGGCTCCGAGGACAGCGCCATCGCGCAGACGCTCGATGCCACGCCGGCGCTCGCCGCGGGTGTGCTGGACAGTATGACGGCACGCACCCAGCTGCGGACCGGCCGTATCGCCCTGCTCGTGCTGCCGGGATCCCCGATCGTGTATCGCTACGACTCGACGCGCACCGAGAGCCGCCTGGCGCGGCTCGAGGTGGATGATGCCCTGCAACGCGCCGGCGGTCGTACCGACATCGCGGTGGTGCGCGACGATCGCGTCACGGAACCCGGGTCCCGCTACATCGACTTTCTCATCCCCGGCCTGCTGGGCATGAACCTGATGGGGAGTGGGCTGTGGGGTGTGGGGTTCTCCGTGGTCCAGGCGCGGACGAAAGGGTTGCTCAAGCGATTCCTCGCGACACCGATGCGGAAGAGTGAATACCTGCTCTCCTACGTCGCCTCCCGGCTCCTCTTCCTGGTGCTCGAGGTGATCGCGCTGGTGGGGTTCGCGTATTGGGTGTTCGACGTCGGCGTGCACGGCACCATCCTGGCGTTGGGCATCTGCACGATCCTGGGATCATTTTCGTTCGCGGGAATCGGGCTCTTGGTGGCGAGCCGAGCCAAGACGATCGAGGCGGTTTCGGGATTGATGAATCTCGTGATGCTGCCGATGTGGATTCTGTCCGGGACGTTTTTCTCCTACGCGCGCTTCCCGGAATCGATGCAGCCGTTCGTGCGCGCGTTGCCGCTCACGGCGTTGAACGACTCCCTGCGCGGGGTGATGATCGACGGCGCATCGCTGACGGGCATCGCCGCGTCGCTGGGCATCGTCGCGGTGTGGGGTGCGGCCTGTTTTCTCGTCGCGGTGAAGATCTTTCGGTGGCGGTAGCGGTGGTCCGGTTCTGAGAGGAGGAGCTTATGAGCGACACGGTGACGCTGGTCGACTACTACTACACG
>DATFGN010000256.1:0-6816 GCA_035249405.1 Gemmatimonadales bacterium | reverse complement strand
CATCGCTGGTGCTTCTGCCTTCAGGCGCGCTCGCGCCCGGCGGCCGGTTGGGGCAGCGCGTGCCGGCGGCGCTGGTGGCCGCCGCGTGGGAACAGCGGGTGCGTGACGCGCTCGCCGCCCCCGGGGCGGCGGCCGCCGCGGGTGACACATCCATCATCGGCGCCTTGGCGCGCATCGCGGCGTCACGCGGCGTCGCGCCGGCCGCGCCCACGACGTTTCGCGGCGCCGGTCAGACCGGGGTCCTGGGACAATTCGCCAACCTCGGCATGGATTTGAGCCTGCGCTTCGAGCTCAAGGCCGATCAGTTCCGCAACCTGCGCTGCAATGCCTTCGAGCGACAACAGGCGATCTCGGGATGCACGGCCGGGTTTCCCACCATTACCCCCAATCCACAATACTCGATCCGCTCCGGTGGGGTCGTGGGCGAGCGGCTGCACGTCAACGTGGACTTCGACAGCCAGCGCGAGTTCGACGCCAACAACAATCTTCAGGTCTGGTATGAAGGCCTCGAGGACGAAGTGCTGCGCCGAGTGGAAGCCGGCAACGTGTCGTTTCAGGCACCGGGCTCACGCTTCATCAGCGCCGCTATTCCTGCGAACAACTTCGGCGTGCAGGCGGTGGGGCAGGTAGGCGCGCTCGAGCTGCGCGGCATCTACGCGCAGCAGAAGGGCAACGTGGTTCGCGATCGGATCTACCGGGTCGGCGAGACGACTACCGAGCCGATCGACCGGGAGCTGCGCGACCTGGACTACGAGCCGGGCCGGTTCTTCTTCGTCGTGGACCCGGCCGCGATCCCGGGCTATCCGGCGATCGATATCCTGTCCCTGGACGCCGCGACCCTCCCGGACTCGCTGCAGGTCGGCGGTCTGCTCGTGTACCGCGTCCGGTCCCTCGCGATCTCGGGTGGCGGCACGAATCAGAACATCGGCGGCATCCGCGCCGTGGCCTGCGGCCCGGGTGCCGTCGCCGTCGACTGCGCGGGTGAGAGGGCAGGGCCGTTCCAGTGGCAGCTGTTGCAGCAGGGGAAGGACTACTACGTCGACCCCAGCGGAGCGTGGGTGGCGCTCGCCAGCCGCCTCGATCCCGTCGACTACCTGGCCGTATCCTACATCCCGCCCGGCGTGCAGGACTGCGGCACCGGTCGCTGCATCGGAACGTTCCCGCAAACAGCGAATCCCGACACGACGCACGTCGACACGCTGCGCCTGATCTTCGACCCGCGGCCCGGCATCACCGCGGCCACACCGGCGTTCCGGTTCGAGATCCGCTCCGCCTACCGCATCGGGGGCCAGGAGCTGACCCGCAGCGGCATCGAGCTGTCGCTGCAGGTGAATCAGCGCGAACGGCCGGAAGGATCGACCGACACGTACCTGGCCCGCCTCGGCCTGGCGCTCACCAACGATGTCAGCACGTTCGATCAATACAATCGGTTGTTCCCGCGCGATCGCGATCCGCAGCAGGGCGCGCCGGTGCGGGACTTCTACGCCGTCTTCCCCCACCTGCAGCCGTTCGCCGATTCCACCAAGCTCGTCCCGGCGGAGCGCAACGACTCCCTGTATCGGACGCCGCGGGCGCTGCTGGCGACCCAGGGACCGCCGTCGGTCTTCACGCTGCGGCTCCACGCCGACGCATCGGTGGCATCGGACCGAGGCTCGCTCTCGTTGTCGAGCTTTCAGATCCGGGAAGGCAGCGAGAAGCTGTACCTCGGGAACACGCTGCTCACGCGGGACGTCGACTACACGATCGATTACACCGTCGGGCAGGTCACCTTCAAGAACCCGGATTCGTTGTTCACCGCCGGGCAGGGCGTGGTGCGCGCCCAGTTCGAAGAGCGGGCGACGTTCGCGGCCGCCCCGACGTCGATCTATGGCCTCGCGGCCCGGTACGATCTGGGGCGGACGGGGCAGGTGTACGTGACGGGGTTGTTCCAGCAGGAGCAGACCATCTTTACCCGCCCGCAGCTCGGCTTCGAGCCGTCGTCCGGATTCGTTGGGGGCATCAGCGCCAACCTGCACTTCGAGCCGTCCTGGATCACGCGAGCGGTCAACCTGATTCCGGGGGCGAGGAGCGACGCCCCATCCTTCCTCACTATGTCAGGAGAGGTGGCCCTCTCCCAGCCCCGGCCCAATCGCCTGGGGCAGGCGTACATCGAAGAGTTCGAGGCGCAGGCGGGCCGGTTTCTCTCCCTGGATGAAAGCGCCTGGCGTTGGGGCAGCGTGCCGTCGTCGAGCCGCGGGGCCGAGAGCTTCGGGATCCCCGCGTTCGGTTTCGACACGGTGGACGCGGTGCCCCTCACGTGGCAATCGCTGCCAGTGGATTTCAGCGGCCATTTGGTGCAGTTCTTCGCGCAGCAAATCGACCCGACGATCCGGCTCGCGGGCCAGGCGCAGTCGGCGGAGCCGGTCCTGTGGCTGATGCTCAAGCCGGACACGATGATGGGGTTGGCGGACTCGCGGACCGACAGTCCGCGCTACGGGATTCCCAACTGGCGTCGCCCCGGGAGCGGGAACAACGCCCGCCCGGCGACCCGCTGGCGTTCGATCACCCAGACCCTGGCGGCCACGGGCATCGACCTGTCCCGGGTCGAATACCTCGAGTTCTGGGTCTGGGAGGACGGACGGCGCAGCGCGCGCGATAACCGGGCGGCGGTGCTCTTCGACTTCGGCTCCGTGTTCGAGGATGGCCTGTCGTTCATCCCGGATTCGTTCACCGTGTCGCCCGACGCCGACACGACCTACTACGGCGTGCGCATCCCGGGCGTGGGGCGCCTCGACAGCGAGCGGGACCCGGTCACGCACACCTGGAACGCCGCGACCGACGATGAAGGCATCCTCGGCGATCGGGTGGTGAACGGGATCCTCAACGCAACGACGCACGAGCCGATCGACACACTGCCGTTGTGCAGCGCCACCAAGTCGGGGCAGATCGTGAGCCGTGCTTTCGGCGACCCGCTGTCGCGCTGCGGGCGCCACAACGGCTCTGTGGACACGGAGGATCAGGACGGCGACGGCCAGCTCGACGTGGCCGTCGGCGCGAAGACGCAGGAGGATTTCGTGCGCTTCGTATTCCCGATCGGCGACGATCGCTACTACGTGCGCGACGGCGGCATGCTGCCGGATCCGGCGGGTGGCCAGTCGGGATGGCGGCTGTACCGGATCCCGTTTCGTACCGACACCCTCCAGGTGGGACTGCCCAACGTGCGGCAGGTGCAGGCGGTGCGGCTGACCATTCTGGCGCCGGAAACGGCGGCGCCCGGGGAGCCGGACCCGCAGGTCTATTTCGCGTTGTCACGGGTCCGCCTCGTGGGCGCGACCTGGCTCAAACGCGCGGAGACGCCGATCACCGGGCTCGCGGGAGATCGGGGGACGGGCCTGGGTGAGGTGGCGGCGTCGGTCGTGAGCACGGAGAACCGCGACCTGGGCTACACGCCGCCGCCCGGGGTCCTGGACGAGGCGGCGCGCCAGGACCAGAGCTTTCAGGTGGGGACGACGCAGATCAACGAACAGTCGCTGCGCCTGCTGGCGCGTGGTCTGCAAACGGGCGAGCGCGCCGAGGCGTTCACCCGCTTCGGGTCGGAGGGCGACAAGAACTTCCTCAAGTACCGGCAGCTGCGGGTATGGGCGCGCGGCCGCGGGCCGGGCTGGGAGGACGGGGACCTCGAGTTCTTTTTCAAAGTGGGGAAGGACGCGGACAATTTCTACCTCTTTCATGCCCCGGTGCGGACCAGCTCCTGGGAGCCGGAAGTCATCATCGCGATGGAGCGGTGGATCACGCTGCGGGCGCGGATCCAGCAGGCCTGGCTGGGCGGCGAAGCGCCCCACGTCTATCCGGGCTGCCCCGACAGCACGTTGGTCCCCAATGACACGGCCTACGTGATGTGCGACGGGCCCTACATTGCGCATGTACGAGAACCCGGGGTGGCGCCTCCGAATTTGGCGGCGGTCCAGGAAGTGGCGGCGGGGATCTGGCGCGTGCGTTCCAGCGTGTTCGTCGATCAGGCGGAAGTCTGGGTGGACGACATTCGTCTCTCCGACGTCGTCCAGAACGCGGGCTTTGCGGCGGCGTTGGATGTCGCCCTGACCGCCGGTAATCTCGCCGACGTCACCCTCGACGTGTCGCGCCGGGACGGCAATTTCCGCCAGCTGGGAGAGGATCCGAGCTACCAGACCAACCGGGCGACCACTCTGGTGACCACGCTTCATCTCGAGCGGTTGCTGCCCGCATCGTGGGGGTTGGCGGCCCCGCTCCAGGTGCGGCGCGCCGACATCACGAGTGAGCCGGAATTCCTGGGCGGCACGGACCTGCGGGGGGATGCCCTGGTGGGCCTGCGCACGCCGGCCTCGCAGGCGCGTAGCTATGCGTTCTCCTTGCGCCGCGTGCGGCGGGCCACGGCCGGGCCGGCGCGCTGGCTCCTGGATCCCTTTGCGCTCACGGCGTTCTACGCCACGGGTGAGGATCGGTCGAGTCTCGTCGCCGCAAACTCGCGCAATTTTTCTCTCACCGTCGATTACGGCGTCCAACCGGGCGCGAAGAGCATTCCGGCATCGCCACGCTTCCTCGTGGCCCTGGTGCGCAAGCTGCCGGCTTTCATCGGCAAGAGCGGCTTCGCCGACGGCCTCGAGCGGGCCCGATTGCGACTCAGCCCCACCGGCGTCCGGCTCCGCTCCACCATTTCGGGCGGCGACGCGAGCCGGACGAGTTTTCGCGTCCCTGTCGCGGACACGGGTGATATCCACATCAGACCGGCGCGCTCCCTCACCCGCGTCTGGCGCAACAGCGCGTCGCTTGACTTGTTGCCGCTGCCCGGCTTGCAGCTGCGGGGGGACCTCGCCTCGCAGCGCGATCTCCGTGACTACGGCGATTCGACGAGCATCGCCCGCGTGGCGCAGCTGGCGCGCAAGTCCTTGTTCGGCGTGGACGTCGGCTTTGAATCGCAGCGGACCGTCGGGACCTTCGCCGGCGCCACGCCGCGACTGGTCTCGTGGCTCTCGCCTCGTCTCTCGTTGACGACCGGTTTCTCGTTGCGGCGCGATCCCAATGGGCGCGACCCCCTGCGAACGGGTGGCGATAGCGGTGCCTTTCAGCTTCCCACCGCTTTCAGCAATTCGCAGCGGCTGGAAGCGGGGACCCAGGTGGATCTCGGGCGCCTGGGACGTGGAGTGTTCGGGGATTCGTCGTTCGTGGCCCGGGTGCTGGGGAGCGTGACGTCGTTCGACCTGGCCGTCAACCGCGACCGTACCTCGAGCTACACCAGCCTCGCCGTGAGCCCCTCAGCGGGCTATCAGCTGGCGCTGGTCGGGTTCAAGGCGTTTCTGTCACAAGGGGGCATCCCCGCCACGTCGGCCACCTATAACACCGACCGCCGCATGGCGGGTGCGCTGGGCTTGCCGCTGGGCTTTCGCATCACGGGGCTGTACCAGCGCACGCGGGGCACCACGTGGTTGCTGCGCTTCAACCAGCAGGTTCCCATCAGAACCAGGACCCTGGAGTGGCCTTCCGGCAATATCAGCTGGACGTTCACGCCACCGCGCGCCTCGCTGGGGCGCGTCCTGTCCGGTCTCACGGCACAGCTGGCCATCCGCTACCGTGAGACGGGCAACGAGCAGACGAGCTTCGGCGGAGTCGCTGGCGAGGGAGGGGGGAGTGCCTTCACGCAAACGAATGAACGGACCCTGGCGCCCGGTGTCACCGCCACCTGGACGCACGGCATTCTGACGGCCGTGGACGGTACGCACCTGCGCAGCGACCAGGTGACTGCCGGGAATCTGTTCCGGACCACGCGCACGCAACGCAATGCCAGCGTGTCGTTCGCGTGGCGGCCGCCGGCCAGCCTGATCCGGCTCAAATCCGACATCCGAACCACCGCCCGGTACTCCTATTCGGAGAACCTCACCTGCCTCCGCTCGGCGGGTCAATTGGCGTGCACGCCGTTCGTGGACAGCCGGCAGACCAACGCCCAGCTTACCCTGGATACCAGTTTTCCACCCTCTCTCAGCGCGGGGCTCCAGATGGCGTACGTGCTCAACGACGAGCGGCAGATCAACCGCCGCGTCGCCCAGCTCCTGCTCACGGCGTTCGTGCAGCTCAACACCAGCGTGGGGCAGGCCAGGTGAGCGCGGCCTGGAGACGGCGGCTCTGGGCAGGCATCGCCGCGGCCTTCCTGGTGGGATGTGGTGCCAAGGGCAAGCCGCCGGCGCGCGAATTCGATGGCGCCCGCGCGTTCAACTATCTGCAACGGCAGGTGGAGTTCGGCCCCCGCATTCCCGGGACGCCGGCTCACGAGCAGACCGGTGACTGGATCGAAACACAGTTGCGGGCCAGTGCGGAGACCCTGATCGTGCAGGCGATCGCGCACCGCACGCCGGCCGGCCAGACGCTCCCGTTGCGCAATTTCCTGGCCCGGTTCCGGCCCGCTGCGGCCGAGCGCATTCTGTTCCTGGCTCATTGGGACACGCGGCCGCGGGCCGATCAGAGCGCCAACCTGGCGGCACAGCGCATGCCCGTGCCCGGCGCCAACGATGGCGCCTCGGGCGTGGCGGTCCTGCTCGGCGTCGCGGACGTGTTGAAGAGCCACCCGCCCACGGTCGGGGTAGACCTGCTGTTCGTGGACGGCGAGGACTACGGGGATTTCGCGGATTCGACCCAGGTGCTGATCGGCTCGCGCTGGTTCGCCGCGCACCAACCGGTCGGGTACCCGCCGCTATTTGCAGTGCTGTTCGACATGATCGGCGATCGAGATCTGCACCTGCCCTACGAGCAGAATTCTCAGGCCTTTGCGCCGGAGGTAGTGGACCGCGTCTGGCGGACGGCGGAAGC
>DATFGN010000255.1:0-3667 GCA_035249405.1 Gemmatimonadales bacterium | reverse complement strand
CCACTCGATCCCACCGGATGCGCCCACGGTCTCGCGACGGCGCTCCAGCTGTTTCTTCAGCTTCGGGTTCACCATGAAGCCTTCCGGAGCTTGCAGCAGCTGCTCGTTCAGCGTCGTGAGCAGCTCGGCGCGCACGGCGGTTTCCGGCTCGACCGTGGTCTGAGTGGAAATGCGGTGCGGCTCTTCGCCGCCGCCGGCGGCGAGGCTCGCCTTGAGAGCCTGTTGGATCTCGGCCAATCGGGCCGTGGCGGCCGCGGCATCGGCTTCCGCCTGTGCAGCCTCAACCACGCCCTCGCGCGCCAGCTGCTCGGCGTATTTCTGGCGCACCGGCGGGGTTTGGCGGATCCGCTCGTACATCAGCGGCTGCGTGTAGGCGGGCTCGTCCGCTTCATTGTGACCGTGGCGCCGGTATCCCACGAGGTCGATGACGACGTCGCCGCGGAACTTGGCGCGATACATCATGGCGAGTCGCACCGCGGCAAGGCTCGCTTCGGGATCGTCGGCGTTGACGTGAATGATCGGCGCGTCGAATCCTTTGGCCAGATCGCTCGAGTAGTCGGTCGACCGCGCCTCGCGCGGATCGGTCGTGAATCCGATCTGATTGTTGCCGATCAGATGGATCGTTCCGCCGGTCGCGTAGCCCTGGAGGCGCGCCAGGTTGAACGTTTCCGCCACACCGCCCTGACCCGGGAACGCCGCATCGCCATGGATCAGCACGGGCACGGCAACGGTGCCGTCGTGATGCGCTTCGTTGCCGCGCCGGCTCGTTTGCTCGGCGCGCGCGCGACCTTCGACCACGGGGTTCACGGCCTCGAGGTGACTGGGATTGGGGGAGAGCGTGACCGTGACGGTCTTGCCGAAGGAAGTCTTGTACGCGCCCTCGGCGCCGTGGTGGTATTTCACGTCACCCGTGCCCCCCTCCGGCGTCAGGGTTCCCTCGACGTGCCGGCCGCCTTCGAACTCGGCGAAAATGGTCTCATAGGGAAGGTTCACGATGTGCGCAAGAACGTTCAGCCGTCCCCGGTGCGCCATCCCGATCACGACCTCGCGCGCCCCGCCCGCTCCCGCCATTTCGATCGTGAGGTCGAGCATCGGCACCGCGACGTCCAGGCCTTCGATCGAGAAACGCTTCTGACCGAGATAGGCCTTGTGCAGGAACCGCTCGAGCACCTCGACGGCCGTCAGCCGCCCCAGCAGTTTCTTTTTGTCTTCCGGAGACAATGGCTTGCGGTGCAGGCCGGATTCGATCACCTGCCGCAGCCACACCCGTTGCTCGTGACTGCCGATGTGCTCCACCTCGTAGGCAATCGTGCCGCAGTAGATCTCGTGCAGGTGCGGATACGCCTCGGCCAGCGTCTTCCCGGGGACGTAGATGCGCAACACCTCGGCCGGAATGCGCGCCATGATCTCGGGGGTGAGACCGAGCGGTTCCGTCTCCAGCGCCGGGTCGCCCGGGGGGGCAGAGCCGAGCGGATCGAGCCGGGCCGCCATGTGGCCGAAGTGGCGGTGCGCTTTCACGAGGGCCATGGCGGCGGCGAGGAGCTTGAGATCCTCAACCGAACCGGAGAGCACAGAGCCCGGAGCAGGACGTGACGGTGCGCTGGAGGGGGCTGCTCCCTGCTCCGTGCTCCGCGTCACTTGAAGGCTCTGTCCCACCGCTTCGTAAAAGCCATCCTCTCCCTGCAGCAACGCCTCCAGCTTGCGCAGGAACATCCCCGATTCGGCACCCTGAATCACGCGATGGTCGTAGGTGCTGGTGATCGTCATGACTTTCGCGCCCGCGACGTCGCGGATCGCGCCCGTAGCGATGATCGATCCCTGACCCTTCATCAGGCGCGGCACCGAAGCGGTGGTGCCGATCGTGCCGGGGTTGGTCAACGTCATCGTCGCGCCGGCGAAATCGTCCGGCAGGAGACGGTTGGTGCGCGCCTTCTCGACCAGCGATTCGTAGGTCGCGTGGAAGGCGGCGAAATCCATGGCTTCAGCGTGTTTCACGACCGGTACCACGAGTCCGCGCGTGCCATCCTTGCGCTCCACGTCCACCGCGAGTCCGAGGGAAATGCCGTCGGGATCGACCCGGTGTGGTTTCCCCTCTTGCTCCGCGTACGCTCGCCCCATGACCGGAAGCTGTTTCGTCGCCTGGACGATGGCGTAGCCGATCAGGTGGGTGAAGGAAAGCTTGCGGCCGCTCGGCGCCAGCTGCCCGTTGAGCGCCGTGCGGCGCGCGGCCAATACGTCAACGGCGATATCGCGGAAGGAGGTCGCCGTCGGGACGGAGAGCGAGTCCGTCATGTTCTGGACCAGGCGGGCGGCGGGGCCGGTTATCGGCGCAGAACCAGAGGGAAGGGGGAAGGGGGAAGAGGGAAGGGTGGGCACCGCGGTCCGTTCCGCATCCCCTTCCCCCTTCCCCCTTCCCCCTTCCCCAATCGCTTCCTCTCGGCTCGTCTCGATGATCGGAAGCTCCGCCAGCTTCCCGTTGTCGAACAGCCCACGCCACTCTTCCGACACGGAAGCGGGGTCGCGCAGGTACTGCTCGTACATCATCTGGACGAAGGCAGCGTTGTTGGTGCCGAAGACGAACTCGCTCACATGAAAGAATGTAAATACGCTGTCAGCCCTCAGCTATCGGCTGTCAGCCGGTTGCGGTGCAGACGTATATTCGGCCACCATGAACCATCTGCTCATGGTTAGTGTGGTGTTGCTGCCCAGCGTCGGCGCGGCGCAAGGTCTGGACTCCCTGCGCGCCAGGATCGACGCGCGGATCGCGCAGGCCCCAGCAGTGGCCGTGGGGGTCTACTTCCGGGATCTGGGCTCGGGCGACACGCTGCTGGTGAACGGCAACACCCGGTTCCATGCGGCGAGCACGATGAAGATTCCCGTGATGATCCAGCTGTTTCGGGATCGCGATGCGGGCCGGCTCTCACTCACCGATTCGATGGTCGTGCGCAACGAGTTTCGCTCGATTGTGGACAGCTCGCCCTATTCCCTCGACAAGGCGGATGACTCGGATTCGACGCTCTACGGGATGGAAGGGCGGCGGGTCCCGATGCAGCGCTTGATCGAGCTGATGGAAACGGTATCGAGCAACCTGGCGACGAACATCCTGATCGACCGCGTCGGTGCGCCACGTGCCAACGCCACCGCGCACGCGCTCGGCGCTGATTCGATCCTGGTGTTGCGGGGCGTAGAGGATGGAAAGGCGTACCGGGCCGGCCGGAACAACACGACGACCGCGCGTGATCTCGGGATGTTGCTGGCCGCGCTCGCACAGGGCCGGGCGGCGAGTGCCGAGTCCTGCGATTCGATGCTCGCGATCCTCGGTCGCCAGCATTTCAGTGAAGGCATCCCCGCCGGACTCCCCGCCGGGACGCGAGTAGAACACAAAACCGGATGGGTCGGTGAAGTGGTGTACCATGACGCCGCGATCGTGCGGCCGGCCACTGGGGCACCGTATGTGCTGGTGGTGCTGACGGGAGGGATCAAGGAGGACCGCGTGGCCTACGATCTCGTGGCCGACATCTCACACATGGTGTACAGCGCTGTCCGGAAATAGCGATTCACCCTGGCGACCCCAATGACCGGGGCATATTCTCCCCGGACTCTTCTCACGGTGACCCGGTGCCGAAACGGACACAGATGAAGGCGTCCCGGAAGGCATCGGGCGAGA
>DATFGN010000254.1:0-2522 GCA_035249405.1 Gemmatimonadales bacterium | reverse complement strand
TGCCGCAGCGTGCCCGCGAATCGGAAGTTCGTGAGCGGCCCATCCACCGTGCCGGCCGATTCGAGCGTGCCGTGCAAGCCGGCCGTCGGCACCAGGCGGGCGATGGTTCCGAAGTCCAGGGCCGTCGTGTCGACGGTGAAGGACGAGAACGTAATGCCGATCGGGGCGATCAGGTTCACCTGCCCCCGACCCTTGACCAGATTCACGGGTTCCCCGGGCGCCAGCGAATCGCGGAACAGCCAGTCGGCGTCGAGGGCGAGCGCGCCGAGGCCTCCGTCGGCGCGGGTGTGACCGGTGAGATGGCCGTAGAACGGCAACGTATCGAGAAACAGTCGCGGCAGCGCGAGATCGAGGTCTTGGGTCGTGACGTCGACGTCCCGCACCGCCACGAGCCCGGAGTCGGCCGCGATCATCACGGTCGCGTTCCCGTAGGCTCGACCGCCGTGATAGTGGAGGTCGACCGGATCCAGACCCACCTCGAGCATGCGGCCGCCGTGTGAGCGAACCGTCACGTTGCCGCGCATGCCGGACCCGTCCGGGAACCGGGGATCGATGAACCGGGCATCCGTCAGCGTCACGGTGTCGGCCCCGATCCGGAGATCGTAGAGCAACGTGTCGCGCGGCCAGGCGAGCCGACCGCGCAGCGAGAACCGCGAGCCGGGCAAGCGCACCAGGGGCAGGTCGGCATCCAGGGAATCGCCGTCGATCGTCACCCGACCGTTGCCATCCCGCAGATCGATGGGCGGGTCCGAGACCCGCGTCGCGAGCGAGCCCACGTCGACTCGGATCCCGCTCTGACCGGGCGCGGAAATCCGGATCGCGTGGAGCCGGGCCGAGAGTTGCGTGAACCGCCGGATGCGACGCCGGCCGTCCGTTCCGAACGCGTCGATCTCACGCAGACTGTCGGCCGGGCTGGGCGGCGACTGGAGCCGCAGAATCAGGTCCCCGTTGTCGATGCGCACGGCGCGCAGCACCACGAGGGGTTTGGGACCCCGGCCCGGCGGTCCCTCGCCCAGCCGCAACAGCTCCTCGAAATTCAGTCGCCCATTCTTGTGCTGAACCAGGTTCACGTAGGGCTGTTGCAGCCGAACGCCCTGGAAGACGATGCGCCCCGCCGCGAAGTCGAGCAGGTTGTAATCCAGCTCGGCCTTCGGCAGCCAGGCGACGAGCGTGGTGTCGTGATCGTAGAGCTTCACGTCCGTGAGGGCGATGCCGGTCAGCAGCGTGCCCGACACGCTGCCGATCTCCACCTGTCCGGCCACGATACTCTCGAGCGCCGTCCGAGCGACGCGGGCCACGAGATGGCGCCCAGTTGCGGTCCCCACCAGCGCGGACAACGCGCCCAGGAAGCACGCCAGCACGCCGACTAGCGTCCACAGGACCGCGCCCAGGGATCGTCGCATCAGAACGGCTGCCCGATGGCGAACTGGAGTACCAGTCGCCGCCAGAAGGACGCGGGGGGACTGCGATGATACGTGATCGGGAGCACCTCCAGTGTGTGTGTGGAGTCGGTCTGCAACAAGAGCGTTCCCGGCTCGAGGGCGTACGCGTTGTAGGCCACATCCATGCGCACCGGACCGAGCGGGGTCGTGATGCGCATGCCCACGCCCGGCGTCACACGCACCGAGCGGAACGAGTACACCTCGGTCTGGCGTTCGTAGACCTGGCCGACGTCCACAAACACGGCGACCCGGAGGCGGTCGGGCAGCACCGGCGCCGGAACTCGCAGCTCGGCGTTGGCTAGCAGGATCGAGTTCCCGCCGGTCGCCACGGTCCGAATTCTCCGGTACACCTTCTCTCCGTTGGGGAGCGAGTCGTAGTTGCCGCTCGTCGAATCCGTAATCACATACACGTGCGGGCCCAGCTCATTGGCCCCGTATCCGCGCACGGTATTGGGACCGCCGGCGTAGAAGCGCTGTTCGGGCGGGATGAAGCGCACGCTCTGACCGACGGCACTGGGCCGCGCCGGCACCAGCGCCCCGGCATGCAGGCGCCAGGCGAACACCCCGCGGCGGCCGAAGGGGATGTAGCGAGCGATTTCGAACTCGCCCCGATTGAACTCGTACAGGGTATCCGATCCCAGCCAGCGGGAGGCATGCAGGAGCGTGATCCCGACGTGGCCGCCGGACCGTGGATCCAGCGCGAAATCCTCGGTATGCTCTCCCGCCGTCACCGTCAGGGAAGCAAACCGGCGCCGCTGCCGCAGGTCGGATTGGGTTTGCAGATCGCAGACGCTGAAGACGCTGCAGAACACGGCCGCATCGGCGTCGGTGCGGCCCACCGACACGCCGTAGGTGACACCGACCGGCACGCGTCGCCGCGCGTTGAAGACGACCCCGAAGTTCGAGCCGATTTGCGTGCGGGTGTAGGTCGAGACTTCCGAACGCCGTTCGGCGAACACGCCCAGGCTGGCCGTGTGGCGGGGCGAGAGGAATGCCTGCTGAAACAGCGTCAAGCCCACGTTGTAGTTCACCGTATCGGATTGCGGATCGCCATCCAGCTGACGGCACACCACCTTCTGG
>DATFGN010000253.1:0-2698 GCA_035249405.1 Gemmatimonadales bacterium | reverse complement strand
ACGGAGAACAGCGTCAGCACCAGGGCGAGCGTCGAGTAGATCGGGCTCCTGTGCGTCACCACCACGAGCGCCGATCCCAGAGCCAGCGCGGCGAAGATGCCGAAGATCACGGTTTCCATCACAGCACCCCCGCCACTGCCGGCTGCCAGGTGAGCACCGTGCTGTGTGTGCGCAGCATCTCGGCGCCGAGCAGCATGATGACGAACAGGAACAGCACCATGATGGCGCCGGCATAGACGAGCACCTGGAGCACGCCGATGAACGGCGCGTCCAGCAGCGTGAACAGCACCGCGAGACAGAACATCGTGACGATCAGCCACAGGGCGCTGGCCAGCGGGCTGCGCCGCGTGATGCACATCCCCGCCGTGATGACCGCGAGCACGGCGAATCCCCAGAAGGCGATCAGCAGCGGAGACACGTCACTCCCCCTTCGGGTCCGCAGGGTCCCACAACGTGGACACGGGGTGCGTCTGGGCGCACAGCCGCTCCAGGTCGTAGACGAACCGGTCGCGCTCGTACTCCGCATTCTCGTAGTGCACGCCGACGTGGATCGCTTCCTCGGGGCACACTTCCTGGCAATAGCCGCAGAAGACGCAGCGGAATTCGTCGATCTCGTAGATCAGTGGATAGCGGTTCCCCTGTTCGTCTTCTCCCGGCACCAGCTTGATGCAGTTGGCCGGGCAGATCTGCGGGCACAGGCCGCACGCGACGCACTTGGCCCGGCCCTGCTCGTCGGTGAGCATGCGGTGCGTACCACGCCAGCGGGACGACAGGGCCCAATCGTCGGTCGCCTTTTCCTCCGGGTACTGCATCGTGACCTTCTTGCGGAACAGGTGCGAGAAGGTCAGCGCCATGCCTTTGAGCGTCGCCCGCAGGTACGAGGTCTCCTTGGTCGGGCGCCGCATCACCTTCACCGTAATGGCCATATCAGACCCGACCCCGCTCGACCGAACCGGCCACGAGCCGGCCTCGATCGAGCACCAGGAAGAGCGGCACCGCCATTGCCATATTGACGCCGAACATGACCAGCGCGAAGCGGGTGTCGTAGCTCCAGTGCAGCTGATCGTGCAGGTACCAGATCGCAGTCGCGATCACGGTCAGATAGATGAGCGACAGCGGCAGCAACACCTTCCAGCCCAGGGCCATCAGCTGATCGTAGCGGAACCGCGGTAAGGTCCACCGCACCCAGATGTAGACAAAAATGAAGAAGGCGGTCTTCGCGAAGAACGCGAGTCCGGTCGCCACCGTCTTCAACACGCTCAACGGCGCCGTGCTGTCCCAGGCGGTGAACGGGATGTCCCAACCGCCGAAGAACAGCGTGGCCATCAGGGCGGACGCGGTCACCATGTTCGAGTATTCGGCGATGATGAACATCGAGAATTTCATCGAGCTGTACTCGGCGTGATAGCCGGCGACCAGCTCGCCTTCCGCTTCCGGCAAATCGAACGGCACCCGGTTCGTCTCGGCGAACGCCGCCACGGTGAAGATGAAATACGCCAGCGCCAGCGGGAACACGTTCCACTGGAGGATCGAGCCCTGCTGCTTGGCCACGACGTCGGACAACGAGACGTTCCCCATCAAGAGCAGCACCGCCACCGTGCTCATCCCCATGGCGATCTCGTAGGAGATCATCTGCGCCGACGCGCGCAGCCCGCCCAGCAGCGCGTACTTGTTGTTGGACGACCAGCCGGCCAGCACGATGCCGTATACGCCGAGCGAGCTGATCGCGAGGATATAGAGGAAGCCGACCGGCAGATCGGCGACCACCATCGGCACCTCGCCCCATTTGGTCGGCAATGGGGCGGCAAACGGCACGACGGCAAACGTGAGCAGCGCCGGCACGAACGCGATCAGCGGCGCCAGCACGAATAGCCAGCGGTCCGCCTGGGCCGGGTACGTCTCTTCCTTGAGAATGTTCTTCAGGCCGTCGGCCGCAGGTTGCAGCAATCCGAACGGCCCAACGCGATTAGGCCCCATCCGGTCCTGCATCCAGGCGCATACCCGTCGCTCGAGCCACGTGATCAGGGCCACGCCGACCATGATCAGGTTGAACACGATGAACAGCTTGATGAACGCGATCACGTAGAACGGCACCGTACTCACGCTGGCACCCCCGCACCCGCGCGCACCTTGCGCCCGATGAAGCCGAGCGCGCCGTACGAGAGACCCGCGAACGGCTCCACGGCTCCCGCCAGGGTGGCGAACGCCGCCTCCGCGGAATTCGGGGCGCTCGTACCCTTCCCTTCGAGCTCCGCCACCAGCTCACCCAACACCCACCAGGCGGGCCGCGCCATGCCCGGCGTCGGCTTCGCCTGGAAGTAGCGCTGTACCCGACCGTCCCGGTTGACGAACGTGCCGTCTTCTTCGGCGACGTTGGCGAGCGGCAGCACGACCTCCGCGTTCCGGGCGTGGTCGGGCAGGACCGTGCCGGCGTAGATCAGCGCGCCGGTGGTCTCGACCGGCACTTCGGCCTCGTCCAGCATCAGGACGACGGCCGCCTGTTTCGCCAGACCGAGAACTTCGTCGATCCCGGACCGATAGCCGAGCAGCTCCGCCCCGGTGCCGTTGGGCGCCCGCTCGGCGCGCAGCGCCAGGTTGGGGACGCCGTCCAGGGGCGCTGTTTCGCCCATCACCGTCAGGAACCCGCCGGTCCACTCGAAGCGCGACAGCGCGCGCCGTGCCAGATACAACGCCTCGG
>DATFGN010000252.1:0-7634 GCA_035249405.1 Gemmatimonadales bacterium | reverse complement strand
CTGGCACCTACCTGCTTCCGACCGCCCTGGGTCGCTTTCACGCGACCTATCCCCGGATCGCTGTGAGCCTCCGGATCGGAGACACGCGCGAAATCGAGAACTGGGTCGTCGCGGGTGTAGTGGAATTGGGAGTGATCGGGCAGGCCCCACTCATGCCCGGGCTCGTGGCAGAACCGTGGCTGCAGGATGAGCTGGTGCTCATTGCGGCCCGCGGGCATCCACTGGCTCGGCGTCGCCGGGTGAACCCCACGGCCCTCCGCGACGAGTCGTACATCGCGCGGGAGGAAGGCTCGAGCACCCGCGGCGTGTCCGAGCAGTACCTTGCTCAGATGGGAATCACGCTCACCCCGGCGATGGAGTTGGGCAGTACCGAAGCAATCCGAGAAGCGGTGGCGGCGGGGCTTGGAGTCGCACTGATTTCTCGACACGCGGTCAGCACTCGGGATCGGCGAATCGTGGCAGTGCGCGTCGCCGGGCCGCTGTGGAAACGTGATCTGTTGATCGTGTCGCGGGCAGGGATCCCGCTCGGGCCGGCGCCCGCCGCCCTGAAGGCGTTGCTACTGCCGCGCTGAGGTGTGGGAGTCCGTGTCGACAGGGTGACCGGCCGTCTGCCACGCCAGGTAGCCGCCATCGAATTTCACCACGTCTTTCCTGCCGAGTTTCTGCAGCAGGCTCGCGCCGATCGCCGCCCGCCCACCGGTCCGGCACTGGACCACGACGGGTCCCGTGCTGGGAATCTCGGCCTGACGCTCCGCCAGCTCACCGAGCGGGATGTGTAACGCGCCGGGAATGTGTCCCCCTTCCCACTCGGCGCGACTGCGCACGTCGATCAGGACGACGGCGCCCTTGCCGAGCTGCTCCTGGAGCTGCGTCACATTCACGCTGCGGATGGCCGCCGGACGGATGCCCGCGGCGCGGCGACGGTCGATGGCTTCGGGATCGATCTCGCCGTAGCCCGCAATCCGGTCCAGACCGATGAGCGACAGCTCGCGCACGGCCTGTTCGACCGCGCCCGCGCGGCCCGGATCGATCAGCAGGGCAAACTCCTTGTCGTACGGGATCAGCCAGCCGGCCCAGCCCGTGAAGGAGCGGTTCAAGGGAATGTTGAGGGTGCCCGGCAGGTGCGCGCCCGCGAACTGCTGCGCCGTGCGCGTATCCACGACCAGCACGCCGGCCGCGATCAGGCGATCGATGCGGGCCAGGTCGAGTTGTTGCGGGCGGGAGCGCGCCCCCAGCAGCCGCGGCCCATCGCGGTTGATCCGCTTCATCTCGGCGAAGTAGGGCGGCGGCTCCGGCTGGCCCGCGAGCACAGTCCGCACGAACTCGTCTTCCGAGGCGGTGCGCAGCGCCCAGTTGGTGAGCCGCTCATAGCCCAGCGTGCTCTGCGGCAGCGCGCCCAGCGACTTGCCGCATGCCGAGCCGGCGCCGTGACCGGGCCAGATCTGGAGGAAGTCGGGGAGGTCCCGCAACCGTTGCACCGATTGGAACAGGGCGCGGGCGCCCGCCTCCATAGTGCCTTGCTGATTCGCCACCCGTTCCAGGAGATCCGGACGTCCCACCTCGCTCACGAACAGAAAATCGCCCGACAGCATGCCCAGGGGAGCGTTGGAGGTGGCCGTATCGGTGACCAGAAACGCGAGATGCTCAGGGGTATGGCCCGGTGTGTGGAGCACGTCGAGCCGGACCTTGCCGACGGAGAACTGGTCCCCATGCTTGAGCGATCCGGCGTGGGCGTCCGCCGCGTATCCGTAACGCCAATCCGGGGCGCCTTCGTCGGACAGGTGCAGGGTGGCCCCGGCCAGCTGGGCCAGCTCACGGCTTCCGGAGACAAAGTCGGCGTGGATGTGGGTTTCGGTGACGTGGGTGATCTTCAGGCCTTCGACTTTCGCGGCGTCCAAATAGGGCGTCACGTCCCGCAACGGGTCAACGACAACCGCCTCGCCGGTCACGTCGCAACCGATCAGATATCCGGCCTGAGCGAGGCCGTCGTCGTAGAGTCGCTTCAAGAGCATAGGGCCACTATGCTAGCAGATTCTCGTAGCGCGGGGAACGGACTGGTTTCCCGGAACGTTGAGGAGAGCAAATGGTTGACACGCGGACCGAATTGGCGACGCTGGGCGGGGGCTGCTTCTGGTGTCTGGAGGCGGTCTTCCAGGGGCTCAAGGGAGTCGAGCGGGTCGTTTCCGGCTACGCGGGTGGCGACGTGGTCAATCCGACCTACGAGCAGGTCTGCAGCGGCCGCACCGGACATGCCGAGGTGGTCCAGGTCACCTACGACCCGGCCCAGCTCTCGTTCCACGATGTGCTCCAGGTGTTCTTCGCCATTCACGATCCCACCACGATGAATCAGCAGGGGGCCGACATCGGCACACAGTACCGCTCGGTGATCTTCTTTCATACGCCGGAGCAGGAGGCGGTGGCGAGGCAGGTGATCCGCGAGCTCGATCAAGCGGGCATCTTCGACGATCCGGTCGTCACCGAGATCGTACCGTTGCGCGCGTTCTATCCGGCCGAGGACTACCACCAGGACTACTTCCGTCGCAACCCGGGGCAGGGGTACTGCCGGGCGGTGATCGCTCCGAAGGTCGCGAAGTTCCGCAAGGAGCACCTGGCCCGGCTCAAGGCCTAGCACATTCGGCTGCCCAGCTGCACCTCCCGGTCGGGGTGCACGAGGACCACATCGCCCGGTCCCGCGTCGATGCCCAGCGTGAGGACCTCGGAAAAGAAGTTGGCGATCTGGCGCGGCGGAAAATTCACGACCGCCAGCACCAGTTTTCCGAGCAGGTCTTCCTTCTGATAGTGCAGCGTCAGTTGGGCGCTCGAGGATTTCACTCCCAGCTCTCCGAAATCGATGCGCAGCTTCCAGGCCGGTTTGCGGGCCTGCGGGAAGGCGTCCACGGCGACGATGCGGCCGACGCGCACGTCGACCTTCGCGAAGTCGTCATACGTAATTGCATCCATCTGGTGTCCTCCCAGGAGGTCACACGCCGCGATAGTACCTGTGGAATCTAGCCTTTCTTCGATTGGCATATGCCTTGCCCCTGCACCTCACAACTCTGAACTTGGGCGGGCATATGGCGGCGACGGGCGGCGCGCGCGGACTGGGGCTGGGTCTCGCGGTCCTCATGCTCATATCGGGAATCCCGCTCCGGACGGCGGCCGGGCAGCGCTACGCCACCGGACTGCGGGAGGTCCGCGACGTGGGCTCGGCCGGGATCAACCTGGCGGTTGCCGTTCCCGTTGGCGAATTCAACCGCCTCGACGTGGCGGGTGGTCTCGATGTGTTCGGGGCGTTGAGCCTGGGACGCGGTGGAGCGCTGGCGATTCGGTTCGACGGCTCCTACCTCATTTATGGCGCCGAAAACCGCTTCATCCCTCAGCCCTACTATCCGGTCGCCGTCAACACGACCTATTCGATCGCGACCTTTGGCGTGGGACCCCAGCTCACCATGGGTCAGGGCCCGATCCGCCTGTATGGGTTCGGGACGTTCGGGGCCTCGTACATCTCGGCCCGCTCCTCGTACCGCGTCGACGGCTGCGGTTGCGATGCGTTCGCCTCGCAGACCGATTTCGACGACTGGCAGGGGGCGCTCCAGGCCGGCGGCGGCCTCCTGATCGGGTTGCGCAGCCGGCATGCGCCGGTCGCCATCGATCTGGGCGCGCGCTACGTGTACAACGGGGATGCCTGGTACGTGACGCCGGGCGACGTGGTCCCGCGGGGGAACGGGTCGGTGGAGATCTATCCCAGCCGGTCGCCGGTCAATCTGGTCGTGATGCACGTCGGGGTGACGGTCGGAATACGATAGGCTGGTTCCTACTCGGGCGGGTTGCGAGGGGTCAGAAGAGTCTTCTGACCCCTCTTGTCCATTTCGGCGGCGGTGGGATAAGATGCCGCACGAGTCCGTCAGCCCGTTTTGGTGGCCTCTTGCGGAGTTTTCGATCTACGGTGTATGTTCGGGTCCCAAGCTCGCACACAATCGGGACCGACCATTGTCGATTTCCCGCGTTTTATTTCGACGTTCTAGCAGAAGCCGAACGGAAACCAGACTGTGACAACTGCCGTTCACCTGGTGGACCGTCACAGCCGCTAACATCCCGCGAGACGACACGGGTCTATGAAACTCTCCGATACCGCCATTCGCCGCCCCGTCCTGGCCAGCATGATTTCGGCCGCACTCGTCCTGTTCGGGGTCATCGGGTACACGCGCCTCTCGGTGCGTGAGCTGCCGGACATCGACCCTCCGATCATCTCGGTCTCGACGTTCCTGCCCGGCGCCCATGCGCAGGTCGTGGAGACCGCGGTCACCGACGTACTCGAGGAAGAGCTGTCCACGATCCAGGGACTGCGCACGCTCTCGAGCTCGTCCGGGGAGGAATTCAGCAATATCACGCTCGAGTTCAACCTGGACCGGCCCGTGGATGTCGCCGCGCAGGATGTGCGCGACAAGGTGTCCCGGGTTCGCGGCCGGTTGCCGGTCGACGTCCTGGAGCCCGTCATCGCCAAGCAACAGGCTGATGCGCAACCGTTCTACTGGCTGGCCCTGAGCAGCCCGAACTACGACCTGATGCAGCTCTCGGATGTCGCCGACAGGCTGGTCAAGGCGCGGTTGCAGAGTCTGGCGGGCGTGGGCAGCGCGGGGGTCTACGGGGAACGGCGCTTTTCGATGCGGGTCTGGGTCAAGCCCGACCAGCTCTCGGCACGCGGGCTGACGGTGCAGGACGTGGAGGCCGCGATCGTCTCGCGCAACGTCGAAATCCCCGCCGGCCGCATCGAGTCGACCCGGCGCGAGTTCTCGGTCCGGTCGCTGGGTGAGCTCAAGACGCCGCAGGAGTTCGGCGAGCTGGTGGTGACCAGCCAGGGCGGCCAGATCGTCAAGCTCAAGGATGTCGCGAACGTCGAGCTCGGCCCCGAGGACGATCGCTCGATCTTCCGCTGGAACGGGACTCCGGCGGTCGCCATTGGCGTCGTCCGGCAGTCGAAGGCGAACCTGATCCAGGTGGCGCAGCGCATTCGCGAGGCGCTCCCCGACATCCAGCAGACGCTGCCCCGCGGGGTCAAGCTCGAAAGTGCGTTCGATGGGTCGGTGTTCGTCACGCATTCGATCAACGACGCGCGCCTCACCCTGCTCATCGCGGCGATCCTGGTCGTGCTCATCATTTTCGTCTTTCTGCGCAATCTCCGCGCTACGATCATCCCGGGACTGGCGATCCCGGCGTCCATCGTCGCGACGTTCGCGATCATGTATTTCCTCGGCTTCTCGATCAACAACTTCACGCTGCTGGCGCTCACCATCGCCATCGGCATCGTCGTGGACGATGCGATCATCGTGCTCGAGAACGCGTACCGGCACCAGGAGGAGCTCAACGAGGGACCCGAGGAGGCCGCCATCAAGGGCACCAGCGAGATCGGCTTCGCGGTGATTGCGACGACGATCGCGCTGGTCGCGGTGTTCACCCCGCTCGGGTTCCTGCGCGGGTCCACAGGGCGCCTGCTCAGCGAGTTCGGGATCGCGGTCGCCGGCGCGGTAGTGATCTCGGGATTCGTGGCCCTGACCTTGACCCCGATGCTGTGCGCCAAGGTGCTGCGGGTGCCGCACGAGCATGGGGCGCTCTTCAAGACGTTCGAGCGAGGCTTCAACGCGATCGCCGAGCGCTATGCCACGCTGCTCCAGACCGCGCTGCGCCACCGGGGAGTGGTGCTCGCCGGCACGTTGGGGACCGTGGCGATCGCGTTCGTGCTGTTCAAGGGCGTTCCCGGTACTGGTTACCGCGGCCTCAAACACGAGCTGATTCCGGACGACGACCGCGGGTTCTTCCTGGTCGTTGCGACTGCGCCCGAAGGCTCGTCGATGGACTATACGGACGGGTATGTGCGTCAGATCGAGGGCATCATCGGCAAGACGCCGGATGTCCAGGGATACTTCACGATCATCGGCGGCTTCGCCGGGGGCGTCAACAGCGCGTTCATCGGCGTGATCCTCAAGGATTGGGCCGAACGGAAGACCACCGTCCAGCAGATGGTCGGCGGGCTGTACGGGCCGCTCTTCGGGATCGCGGGCGTCCGGGCGTTCCCCTACGCCCCTGGGGCGCTCGGGTTCAGCCAGCCGATCCAGTTCGTCGTCCAGAATCCGGATTTCGCGACGCTCGTCCAGGCGATGGACACCCTCGTCGGGCGGGCGCGACAGATTCCCGGCCTCACCAACGTGGATACGGACCTGCGCGTCAACAAGCCGGAGCTGCGCGTCAGCTTCGACCGCGACCGAGCTGAAGACCTGGGGGTTCCCGTTCGCGATGTCGCGGTCGCCCTCCAGACGTTCCTGGGAGGCCGCCGGGTGAGCACGTTTACCCGCAACGACAAGCTGTATTACGTCATGGTCCAGCTCGATCCGCGGCAGCGGGCCACGCCCAGCGACATGTCGGGGATCTACCTGCGCGGGCGGGGCGGGCAGCTCGTGCAGCTGGCGGCGGTGACCAAGGTCGAAGAGACCGTGGGCCCGAGGGGGATCAACCACTTCAACCGGGTGCCGTCGTTTACGCTCTCGGGCTCTCTGATTCCCCCGTTCTCCCAGGGTGAGGCGCTCACCGCGCTCGAACAGCTGGCCCAGCAGGTGCTCCCGCCGGGAAGCACGACCGCGCTGGCGGGCGACTCCCGCGAATTCAAGGAAAGCGGCGGGGCGCTGTACTTCGCATTCGGGGTGGCGCTGCTGGTCGTATTCATGGTGCTCGCGTCGCAGTTCGAATCCATGGTGCACCCGTTCACGGTGCTCCTCGCCGTCCCCCTGGCGGTGACAGGGGCGTTGATCACCCTGCTCATCGCACGGTCGACGATCAATCTGTACAGCCAGATCGGATTGATTCTGCTCATCGGTCTCGTAACCAAGAATTCGATCTTGCTCGTGGAGTATTCCAACCAGCTCAAGGCCCGCGGCCTCGATACGATGGCCGCCGTCGTCGAGGCTGGGCGGATCCGACTGCGTCCCATTCTCATGACCTCGGTGGCGACCATCATGGGCGCGCTCCCGGTGATGATCGGGCTCGGGGCCGGCTCGACGTCGCGCAAACCGCTGGGGTACGCGATTGTGGGCGGCATCCTCTTCTCGACCATCCTCACGCTGTTCGTGGTGCCGGTGGCGTACACACTGCTGGACCGCCTGACCGTCCGGGAGAAGCGCGATCTTCGTTCGCTCGAGCCGGTGGAGGCGAAGTGATCCTGCCGCTGCTCGCCGCATTGCAGGTGGCTGCGGCCCAGGACTCGATGCCGGTCGTGACGCTCGCCCAGGCGCTGGAGCAGGCGGCGCGGCTCGACCCGAGCTACGTGACGGCCGCGGGGCAGGTCTCGAACGCCGAGTGGACGCGTCGCGCAGCCTTCGCGGTGTTCATCCTCCCCTCGGTCACGCTCGCGGCCAATCGGACGCATTACTGGCCGCCATTTTTCAACTTCGCGACGTTTACGCAGGTCCCGAACACGTATGCGGCGACGATCGATCTCCACCTCGATGTGTTCACCGGAGGACAGAAGCTCGCCGGGCTGGCCTCGAGTGGAGCGGCCCTCGAGAGTGCCCACGCCGGGGAGCTGCAGGCCCGGCTCACCACGGCGATGAACACGGAGTCGGACTTCTACGCCGTGCTGGCCC
>DATFGN010000251.1:0-2875 GCA_035249405.1 Gemmatimonadales bacterium | reverse complement strand
CCGGGAAATCCAGCGCCACCCGGTGCGCCCCGACATCATTCACGTCGATTTCTACGAAATCCGCGCCGACGAGAAGGTGACGCTGAAGGTGCCCGTGCACCTCACCGGGACGCCGGACGGCGTCCGCAACGCCGGCGGCGTCCTCGACCAGGTGACCCGCGAAGTCGAGATCGAGGTGATGCCCGAGCACATCCCGGACCGGGTGGAGCTGGACGTCACCGTCCTGACCATCGGGCGCTCGTTGCACGTGCGGGATCTCAACATTCCCAATGCGACGATCCTCACGCTGTCCGATCTGACGATCGCCACAGTCGTGCCGCCACGCGCCGAAGAAGTGGTCGCCCCGACCGCAGAAGCCGGAACCGAGGTCGCGGAGCCGGAGCTGATCCGCAAGGTGCGCGAGGAGGAAGGCGAAGAGGGCGAGGCCGAAGCCGAAGCGAAGCCGGCGGAAGCAAAGGCCGAAAAACCCAAGGGCGGCAAAGAAGGCTGATCCTTGCGCGCCGTCGTCGGGCTGGGCAATCCGGGCCCGGAATACGCGGCGACGCGGCACAACGCGGGATTCTGGGTGGCCGACGCGCTTGTCGCGCGGTGGGGGTTCTCCCCCTTCCGACGCGGCGAGCGCGCCCGCATTTCCACCGGGGAAATCGACGGCCAGCCGGTCCGCGTGCTGAAACCGACCACCATGATGAATCGCTCCGGCGCAGCCCTCGTTTCGCTGCGCGCCGAGCCCACGTTCGTTCCGGCCACGGATTTGCTGATCGTCGTCGACGATTTCAACATCCCGAGCGGGACGTTCCGCCTCCGCTCCTCGGGATCGGCCGGAGGCCATAATGGGCTGAAGAGCATCGAAGCGGCGCTCCAATCGCAGGATTACGCGCGCCTGCGCATCGGGATCGGCCCCCTCCCTGCCGGCAACCCGTGGGAGGACTTTGTGCTCGCCCCCTTCTCCGCTGAAGAAGAGGAGCAGTTGAGTGCCCTCATGCCAGCGCTGGTGGAAGCGGTGGATGGGTGGGTTCGCGGCGTGGGGGGCGCCGCCGCATCCGAACCAGCCCCGTGATGGCGAACGGCCGGGGTGTGCTGGCCCGCTGGCTGGCGCGGTGGTAGTTTCGCCCGCGACCGTTGTCACCTGCTCTCTGTCGGAGGTCGTATGTCGCGTCGCTTGATACCGTTCCTCGCCCTGTTCCTGTGTGCGGTCCCTGCGTCGGCGCAGAATCTGCGTGAGGTCGTGCAGGGCCTGTTTCAATTCGGGAGCGGCTGCGGGAACGTGCCCCTGTGCCTCTACCCCGACCTGGGGACGGCGCACGGCACGCACTTCAATACCGCACTCACCACCGGGCAAACCAGCCTGATCGGGTTTCTCACCGATGCCATTGGCGTGAGCGTTTCCGACATCCCGATCAGCGCCGCGAGCAGCGGCGTCACCTTTTCGTTCGAAGGCGGCCTCCCGGTCTCGTCCTCGGTCTCCGCCGGTCCGGTGTTCGCCGAGCGCGCCCAGACGCTGGGGAAGGACCGCCTCCTGATTGGGGCCAATGTGACCGGGGTCAACTTCCAGAGTCTGCGCGGCGTCCCGCTGCACTCGATCGTCTTCGACTTTACACACCTGGATACGCCGCCAGCAGGCGTGGGCGCCCCGGCGTTCGAGAACGACATTTTCGAGGTCCGGCCCAACGTCGACGTGAGCATCACGATCGCCTCATTGTTCGTGACCTACGGCATCCTCGACCGCATCGACATCAGCGTCGCGGTGCCGCTCGCCCGGACTTCCGTCAGCGGGTTCAGTATCGGCTCCATCCGTCCGTTCGGCCCGGGCTCCCCGCATTTCTTCGGCGACTCGGCCGGCGATTCCCTGCCGGCCAAGCGGTTCCAGGATACCTCGATCGTTTCCGGGACGGCCACGGGCGTCGGAGATATCGCGGCGCGACTGAAGATCAACCTGTCGCAGTCCGACCGGGGCGGCTTCGCCGTCCTGATCGACACCCGGCTCCCAACCGGCGACGAAAACAACTTCCTGGGCTCGGGGCATGCCAGCGTCCGCGGTCTTGGCATCTGGTCCGCGCGGTACGGGGATTTCTCACCGCACGGCAATGTGGGCTATCTGTACCGCAGTGGAGGCAAACAGAACTCAGCCCTGCTGGCGACAGCAGGGTTCGACCAGCTGCTGGCTCCATGGGCGACGATGGCGGTCGACGTGATCACCCAATACGAGCTGGGAGCGAGCAAGCTCCAGCTCCCCGGAACCGTGACGATTCAGATTCCGGCCGTCCGCACCGTGCAGACGGCCAACATCCCGGATCAACGGGATCACATCGTGAACGGATCGGTGGGATTCAAGTTCACGACGCGGGGGGGATTCACCGTCCTGGCCAACTCCCTATTCCCGCTGCGCAAGGCAGGACTGCAAGCCAACGTCGTGTGGACGGTGGGGGCGGAGCACAACTTCTAAGAGCGCTTACCGCCGTTCCTGAAGGAACTTGAGGCGCCATCCCGCAGGCGTCCGGATGAGCGTGGCCAGATAGGGAACCTGCTGCGTCACCCGTCCGGACGCCTGCGTGCGGAAGGTCAGATTCACCACGAAGGACGCGCTCGCTGTCGTGTCGAACACGGTGGGCGCCGCCTGATCGGCCAACACGGCCGACAATTCGGTGACATCGCGAGACTCCAGCAAATCCTTCCAGCCCTGCTGCTGCTGGGCGCTCATATCGGGGTAGATGCTGCGCAGCCGGTCGATCCGGCGCGACGTCAGCGCCTGGGTGAATTCGCGCAACACCGTCGCGATCTCCGCCGGGGCGTTCGCATTCGGGTTCGGGGGCGGGGCGGCCGCCGTCACGGTGACCTCGACGCCGGTCCGCTCGCCCTCGCTCGCCGCCGTGATGGT
>DATFGN010000250.1:0-8623 GCA_035249405.1 Gemmatimonadales bacterium | reverse complement strand
GGCGCGTGGCGGCGGCCTCCCGCTCCCGCACCCACTCGGCGCGCTGACGCTCGACCTCCTGCTCCGCCTGCACCAGGCGCTCACCCAGCTGGCGCGCTTCCACCTCCGCCCGTTCCAACGCGGCCGTCGTCGCGGCGAGTTCTCCGATCCGCTTATCGAGCGCCTCCTGCGCCCGTGTCAGCTCGGCCAGCTGCGCCACGTCGGCCTGACGTGCCGCGTCGTCGCGCTGCTGCCGCTCGAGTCTTGCCTGCTCGGTCTTGAGTGCCTTGAACGGCTTCAACTCCCCGGCGAGACGGTCCAGCTCCCGCTGCGCCCGACGTGCCTCCGCCAGCTCCTTGTCGAGCCGGTTGAACTCCTGCCGCGCCCCTTCCACCGCGTGCTCGGCCATCGCGCGCTCGCTTTCCAGCGAGCGGATGCGGTCGCGCCGCTCCTCCCACTCCTTCCACCGGGGCTGCTCCTTCGCCAACGCCTGCTCGGCCGCGCGCTGGGCGTCGCGGGCGGCGGTCGCGACCTTGCGCGCGTCGGCCAGCCGCTGCTGCGCCTGCGTCCGCTCGGTTTCCAGCTGCGCCCTGTCAGGCAGCCCGGCTTCGAGCCCCTTCAACTCGGCCGCGATCGCGTTGCGGCGCTCGCGCACGCTCTGTTGGGCCAGCTCCAGCCGTTCGTAGCCCAAGACCCGCGACAGGAACGCCGCCCGCTCCGATTTTCCCAGGGCCGCCATCACCGCCAGCTCTTTCTGACCGGTGAAGTAGGTATTGAAGAATTCGGCGTGTGACATTCCCAGCACCCGGCCGAGACGGTCCGAAACGGCTTTCAGGGAATTGGCGACGACCCGGCCATCCTGCTTGAGCTCGGCGCCATACAGCGTGCGATCGACCGTGTACTCGTGGGGCCCGAGCCGGAACTCGAGCGAGACCGACACGCGCGAGCGCCCTGGGGCGCCATGGCGCCGGATCGAGTCCTTGTCGCCACGCACCGCCGGTACGCCATAGATGGCCCAAGCAATCGCTTCCAGGAGGGTCGTCTTGCCGGAGCCGTTCGGCCCCACGATGCCAGTGATGCCCTGCCCCAACTCGATGTCCGTCTCGGCGAACTGCCGGAAGTTCTCCAGCCGCAGGCGGTGCAGCTCCATCAGGCCTTGCCTTCGTCTTCGACCTGCCCTGCCTGCTCCACGTACTCGACCCCGGTCCGCACGAAGTCGTCGCGGGGGATATCGGCATCGAGCAGGCGCCGGGACAGAAAGTCGCGCACGGTCTCCGGCAGGGTTTGCCGCCGCGCCGGGGCGCCCAGGCCAACGCGATAGCCCGGTTGCGGACGCCGGATGTCGAGCTGGAAGTGCAACGCCCGGGCTTTGTAGCCGCGAATCGCCTGGTGATCGAGATCGTGCGCCGTGGCGCGGGCCACGTCCCACACCAGGAGCCGCACCACGTTGTGGTCGATGGGTGGCTTCGATTGCTTGACCGCGGCGGCAATCAGCTCATCGATCTGCTTCGCGGTGAGTCCCGCGGCGTTGATCGACGGCAACTCCAAGTGCTGCCGCGCCGGAGCGATGACACGCTCGGTGATCTTCAGACCAGGCAACTGCACGATCAGGTATCCTTTGCCCTTCACGCCGTGCTCAGCCTGGTCCTGCAGCTGCCCCCACGGGTTGGGGGGCAGGTAATCGAGGCTCCCGGCATAGCGCGCGTTCTCGGCCACGGCGTGCATCACGTGGAAATGGCCGAGGGCGATATAGTCCCAGGTCGCCGGAGCCAAGTCCTCGAGCGAGAGCGGCGCCCCGCCGAAGTCCATGGTGCCCCGTGCCTCACCCAGATCGGGATACTGACCGTGGGTCACCAGCACGTTGTACTTGGGGCCGCCCCGTTCGGGACGCAGCGCGGGCCGCTCGGGACTCACGAGCGCCTGATGCGGGACGGCGAGCACCGCGCAATCGAGCTTCGGGAACTCGAGCCGGCGCGCGGCATCGAGGACCACTTCCGCGCCCACCGCCTCGTACAGCTTCAGAATGCTGCCGGTCTCGCTGGTCCGCGGCGTGTCGTGATCGCCCGCCACCAGCACGAGGGGTGTCTCCGGAAGCCCGACCCGCAGCCGCTGCAGTTGCTGGAAGAGGAACAGGATGGCCGGATTGGTGGGGCGAACCGAGTGAAAGATGTCGCCCGCGATCACCACGAGGTCGGGATGTTGGTCGAGCAGGTCGTCCACCGCACGGGCGAACGCCTGCGCGACGTCGGCCTCCCGCTGATTGCCGCCCTTGGGGGTCTGTCGGTCGTACTGACGAAACCCCAGGTGCAGATCCGCGAGATGGGCGATCTTCAGCGAACGGCTCACGGCGGGACCAAGCGCATAGCCCCCTGCTGATCCACCCGCATCGTCATCCCCTGTGGTCCGAACATTCCCCCGCTGACCCGGACCAGAATCGTCCCGCCCAGCGTGGCGTCGATGAGCGCGCCACGCGTCACCGAGAAGGTCTGGTCGCCGGTGACCGTGCCCATCAACAGCACCGTGATCGACTGGCCGCCGAAGCTGAACCGCATGGGACGGTCGGGCACGCCCGTCGCGACGACGAGCCGCGCGATGGTATCGCCTGCCTGCACCCGCAGCTCCTGCACGCTGACTCGGGTCTTGGCGGTGAGCGGCGCGCCACCGGCCATCTGGCCGAACGGCAGCTCGACGGTATTCGTCCACGAATCGCCGGAGCCCACGGGACGGTCCGGCAGCGCCAGCGCGGCGGCACGGAACACGAGCTGGAGTTGATCCCCGACGACGCCCGGCAGGCGGCGGAGGCCGGACCAGTCGTCTCGGATCACCCGTTGCTGTTGGTCGAACAGCGCCGTCAGGCGGACCCCTTGCAGGCGTTGCGCGGCGTCACGCGCAGCGGCCGGCGAGAGCATCGGGCTCGACACGCGCGCCGAGTCGAGCGTGGCCGTGACGGCAACACTCTCGGGGGTGACCACGCCGATCGTCTGATGAAAGGCGAGATGCATGACGTTCTGATTTCCGGAATCGGCCGCGGCCGAGTCCGGACCGATGCGGGACGTCTGGTCCAGCTGATACGCGTAGGTTGCCCCGGTCGGCGGGTGATAGCGCAGCAGGATCTTCTCGGTGATCGGCATCGCCGACGGCGCTTTGTCGGCGGCCTTGCAGCCGAGGAAAGCGATCGCGAGCGGGGCGCAGGCCGGCCAGAACGAACGCATCAATAGGGCTCTTCGGCGATGGGGTTGAGGGGCGCCACAGGCGGGGGCGCCAGGTCGCGCGCGCGATCGGCCGCCACGTGACTGCCCAGCCGCTTCCGGAACAGCGCGAGCACGTTCTGCGGCCGCTCGCGCCGAACGGCGCCCAGGGCGCGGCGCACGTCGCGCTCGTCCCGTCCCGCGATCAGATCCTTCACCTGGTTGGTTCGGACGGTAGGGTCGAGCCGCGTGAGCTGCAGCGCCACGGCATCTTCGAACGGTCGATCCTCGGCCGGCGGAAACCGCTCCACGCCGTCTCGACCGCGCAGCACGGGCGGGCGCGGGAACCGGACGAAAATCGGCTGCGTGAAATGCGGGTGCCGCACCATCAGCTCTCCGATCGGCAGCGTCGCCAGCTTGATCTTGATCGCGGGACTCAACACCTGATACCCCGGCGTCGCCAGCTCGTCCGCGTCCATGCGGCCGAACAGCTGCGTCCCGGCGTTTCCCACGACGCGGCGGTGCACCTGGGAGCGGAATTGCTCCGCGCCGAACAGTACTAACCCCAGGTAGCGGCCGCGCTCCGAGACGTCGAGCAACATCTTCTTCACATAGCTGTCCGGGCCATCGGCGAGCGCGTACTTGTTCAGTTCGTCCACGAAGACCACCACGGCATCGACGCCGAGGTCGCGCCGCTCCAGGTGCTCGCGCAGCTTCGAGACGACCCGGGCGAACACCAGGTCTTGCCCGAGCGGATCGACGTTGGCGACGTCGAGCACGTACACGCCGCGATCCTCGAAATGTCCCCACGGCAGGTCGCTGGCCGGCCCATCGTCGGTCACGAGCCCTTTGCAGCGCGTCGAGACGTTGCCGAGGCGGTTGCGGACCTTGCGGATCGTCGCGATGTGATGGGTGCGCCAGATATCGCCGCGGCTGGACGCCTCGAGCCCGTCGAAAATGGACCGAAACAACCGCTCCAGATCGGCGAACGTCTCCACCCGATGCGTCTCGCCGAAGCCGTCGTCGAACTCCCGCCGCACCACCCGATCGGAGAGGAAGTCGATGAACGCGTCCGCCTTGGCGTCGATGTCGTCCCGGTTCAGGAGCACTTCGGCGAAGTCGAGCACCTCGGTCAGTCCCCACACCAGCGGCTCGACCGCGTTGGCGAGGTCTGGATGCGTCCGCAGGGTGTTGAGGTTCACGCCGTCGGATTTAAAGGGTGCATAGTAGTGCACGCGCTCGAACGGCCGCGGCGTGATGCCGAGTCGCTCGTAGCGGCGGCGGTCGTCCGCATCCAGCGTCCCGGCCTGATCGAGAAACAACAGGTCGGGACCCTTCACGTTGAAGCACACCGCGGCGACTCGGCCCCGATGCGCCGGGAAATGCTGGAAAATGCCGCCGAGCAGGAACTCGACCGCGCTCGTCTTGGTGGCGAGACCGGAGACGCCCGAAATGTTCAGGTGGGCCGCCTCGGGGCCGAGCAGGAAATCGGCGTCGACATAGACCGGCGCTTCGAGTCCGCCCGAGGTGTAGAGACCGATGGGGATCGCGGTCGGCTGGGCCGAATGCAGGTAGGCATCCATGCGCAGCGCTTGGGCCACGTCGGCGTCGCTCGCGACGTGGACCACGCCGAGCGGCACTGGTTGCAGCGGTTCCTCGGGCATCTGCCGCAGCACCGCGGCCGTCCAGAGACGAATTTCCTGCCGAGCCGCAGGCGCCTCGCCAGCCCGAACGGGGTCCCCGTCGGCACCGATCACGTCATGAAGGGGTGTAACGAGGTCAGAGTAGGCGAACCCATCCGTCACTACACCGTAAACAACCCTTCCCCCTTCCCCCTTCCCCCTTCCCTGTTCTTCAACCCTGACGATCGCCCCGATCCCGATACTCGTTTCGGTCGCCGTCCAGAAGTGGAACTGGTGCGGCGTGGCAGGCTTCTGCTCCGTCGCGACGACACGGCCGATGGGGCGCGGATCGGATCGCTGAATCACGTTCCGGTGCGCGGCAGTCGGCTGTCCACCGAGCCGATGAGGTCCCCCGGGGCACGGCTCCGCAAATAGGTCTCCACGTCGTGTATGGGATAAAGTAGTCGATCGAAGCGCGCATCCGGAGCGGCCAGAGGAGCTCGCAGCGCGAGCAGCCAGCCGCTGATGCTCGGGACTAGGGACCCCGGGTCCGGGCCCGCGGCGATTTCGACGCGCACGAGGCCGTAGTGCAGATCGTGACCCTCCCATGGCCACAAGCGGAGGTACCAGGAGTCCACCTCGGTGCGTCCGTGGCCACCCAGAACGCGGAACACGCTGGTCCGATGGCCAGCCGGAATGGTGAGCGCCCGCTCCAGGTGCCGGCCCTCGAGAAACTGCGCTCCGTGGCTCTTGATCACGCCGATGCTGCGCGGGTGTCGGGCCAGCGTGGCCGATACCGAAAGCTGGCCGTCCGCCACGAGCCACTCCGTCTCACCCAGCTGGCGCACGTGGGCCTCACCGAGCCGCTTTTCGATCGCTTGTCGCTCGTGGTGAACGGCACGCCGCAAGGCTTCGATGGCCGCTGCGGGTTGCCCCGGGGCCACCGCAACCGATACCGGCTCGAGGCCCGCTGCGTCGACGAGTTGGCGTCGCTCCGGGGTCCACGCCGCCTCGGGTGCGAGCACGAGCTCCCGGCTGCCGCTCACGGCGGTGACGAGACGGCGATCGGGGCCCACGCGCCGGATCGCGGCCGCGACGTGGGCTCGCGCGAGCGGGGTCACCCCCTCGTATCCGATCACCTTCCACTGTTGAATGCCGTCCAGAAACGCCATGCCGGGCGGCGGCTCCGTGCGGGTCAGCGGATGGACTTGCAGCTCCGCGTCTTCGATCAGCTCAACGCCGGCGCCTGCATCCTGCTCGGCCTCCAGCTCCACGCGCCGACCGAGGCTGGCATCGGGAACGTAGGAGGCCGGAGTCACCCCGCCGGCGTACAACCGGTTCAACCAGTCGCGCCCGATGCTCAGGGAGCCACCTTCACGCCAATGACGACCCCGTCGCGGATCGGCGCCACGGCCGAAACGACGCGCGGGTCGGTGGCGGCCAGCCGGTTGAACGCGCGGACGCCCTCCGCCGCCGCGGTGCGATCGCTGTCATCGACGACGGCCCCGTGAAAGAACGCGTTGTCACACAACAGCAGGCCGCCGCTGCGCAACAGCCGCACGCTCTGCTCGAAATACTCGGCCAGCGGCTCCTTGTCGGCGTCCACGAACACCGCGTCGAACCCCGGGGCGAGGGTCCGCAACACCTGGCGCGCGTCCCCTTCGAGCAACCGCACCTGACCGGTGAGCCCCGCATCGGCGTATGCCCCGCGTGCAAGGGCAGCGTGTCGCGCGTCTTTTTCGATCGTGGTCAGGCGGCCGTCGGGAGGCAACGCGCGAGCGAGCCAGATGCCGCTGTACCCCGCGAGGGACCCGATCTCGAGCACGGTGCGCGCGCCGACGGCCCGCAGCAGCACATGCAGCAGTTTGCCTTCATCGGGAGAGATGTAGATGTTGGGCAACCCGGCTTCAGAGTGGCGCGCTCGGACCCGCGCCAGGACCCCATCTTCGACGGCGAACAGCTCTTCGACGTAGCGCTGGAGCCGCGGCTCCACCACTACGCGTTCCCCTCGACGTTGGGGAAGGGCGGCACCTCCAGCAACCACAGTCCGGCCAGCCGGGACTGCTTGTCCACCTCGACCAACAGATTGTCGGCGACGCGCACCACGTGCGCCGGCCGCAACCGACCCACCCGGATATGGAACACCGACTCTCCGGGATTTTTCTCGACCGTGAGCGCCGTCTCTACCTCGACCGCCGCGACCGCGGGCTGGGAGCGACGCGAGGGGAACAGCACGCGGGCCTCCTTCGATACGGCCGGGGCCACGAGCGTGTCGACCGTCCGGATGTCGTCCGGCCAGGTGACCACGTCGAGCCCGCGCAGGCTGCCGCCCGCCACGTCGAGCAGCACGAACGACCCGTCGCTCCCCTCCAGGTCCACACTGCCGTTCATGCCGGTAGTCTTGGGAGCGCCCTTGCAGACGGCGGACAGAATGTCCGTCTCAGGATCCCAGCGGTAGCTCACCTTGGGGAGCTTGCCGTCCAAAGGCTCGATTTTTGTTTCGTAGTGCATGACAGGCCAACGCCTTCCAGCGATCGCCGGGGGCGGGTAATATAGCGCCGACACCAGGAGGAGCCAGCGGAATGGAGCGGCGGGAGTTTGTCGCAGTGGCCGGCGGAGTCGCGCTCGGTCGCATGGTCGGATGGCCGAACCCCACGACGGTCGGTGCGCCGATCCGCGGGGCGCTCCCGGCGCAGGATCCAACGCTCGGCCCCGAAGTGTTCGCTCAGCGACTCGACCGGCTGCGGGCCGAACTCACTAAGCGCAAACTGGATTGTTTTGTCGCGGCCCCGAGCACGAACTTCGAATACTTCACGGGCACCAATCCCGGCCGCAGCGAGCGGCTCATCCTGCTGCACGTCCCCGTCCGGGGGGACCCGGCGATCGTCTGCCCATCCTTCGAGGTCGACCGCGTCAAGCAACGCAGTGCGGTGAGCGACGTGCGCGGGTGGGAGGAGCAGGACGATCCCTGGAAGCTCGTGCGGACCATCCTCCGGGCGACCAAGCCCACCGGACGCCCCGGCCTGGGGGCCATCGAGGCCTCCCTCGACTACGCCTCGTTCCTTCGCTTGAGCGAGAGCGCCGGCGGCGATTGGCGCTGGCAGACCGGCGCGCCCGTGACGGAGCGCCTCCGGATCATCAAGTACCCTGAGGAGTTGGCCCTCATCCGCCGGGCTGTGGCCATCACCGAGGCATCGATCGCCGCGACCTTCGCGGGCCTGACGCCGGGGGTGAGCGAGCGCGATGTGGCCGGCAAACTCTCCAGCGAGATGCGCAGCCGCGGCGCCCCCGGCGGTGGGCTGGTGCAATTCGGCCCGTCCAGCGCCATGCCGCATGGCGGACCGAGCGGTGGGCAGCTCGCCAAAGAGACCGTCGTCTTGATCGACTGCGGCTGCGACGTGAGCGGCTACACCTCCGACATCACCCGCACGATCTGGTACGGTGACGCGCCCTCGGAGGAATTCAAGAAGGTCTTCAACCTCGTGCACGACGCCCAAACGGCCGCGATGACCCTCGGCAAACCGTTCACCGTGCGGTGCCAGGACATGGACCGGGCGGCGCGCAAGCTGATCGTCGACGGGGGCTATGGGCAGTATTTCACCCACCGCCTGGGGCACGGCATGGGGATGGACGGCCATGAGCCGCCCTACATGGTGGAAGGCAATGACATGCCGCTCGAGCCCGGCAATGTCTTCACCATCGAGCCGGGGATCTATCAGCCGGGCAAGTTCGGCGTGCGGATCGAGGACGACTGCCTGATCACCGACTCGGGAGTCGAGGTCATCAGCCAACGTCCGGCCAGGCTTTAGAGGTCAAAGCCGTTTCGCGAAGCTG
>DATFGN010000249.1:0-7358 GCA_035249405.1 Gemmatimonadales bacterium | reverse complement strand
CAGGTCGCCCGAGACGTACCACTCACCGCGAAACGCGGCTTGCGTCTTGTCCATTTGCTGCCAGTAGGCGATGGCCCGCGAATTCCCGCGCACCCACAGCATGCCGACTTCGCCATCCGGCAACACGCGACCGTCTTCGTCGCACACGCGCACATCGAACCCTTCGACCACCTGGCCCAGCGTTCCCGGCTTCACCGCGCCGAGCCGATTGGTGATGAAGATGTGCCACATCTCCGCCGTGCCCAGGCCGTCGAGCAGCTCCACGCCGAAGGTCCGCTTCCAGCGATCGTACAGCTCGACCGGTAACGCTTCGCCGGCCGACGTCGCGAAGCGGAGCGACGTGAGGTCTTGCTTGCCCGCGTCCGGATGCGACACCATCTGATTGATCATGGTGGGCACATTGACGAGAATCGTCGGCCGGTAGCGGGCGATCTTGTCGAATAACACGTCGGCCGTGCACCGCTCGGGAAACAACACGCTCGCCGCCCCCACCGAAAACGGGAACAGCAGGTTTGCCCCGGTGGCATAGCCGAAGAACAACTTGGGCACCGAGAGCGTCACGTCGTCCGCCCGGTAGCCGAGCACGCGTTTGGCGTAGCATTCCGTCGTGTTGGCATACGAGGTATGGGTCTGCACGACGGCTTTCGGCTGCCCCGTCGTCCCACCGGAAAACAGCCAGATCGCCGCGTCGTCCTTGTGGCTCGGGAACAGCTCCAGCGCGTCGGGCCCATCGTCGAGCCGGCGCGCGAAAGTCGACTCGTCGACGACCAGCACCTCTTTCAGGAGCGGCGCGCCCCGCGCCGCGGCCTGAAAGGGCTCCGCCGCATCGCCAGTCGTGAGGGCGACGCGCGCGCGTGTATACGCGAAAAAGTATGCGATCGCGTCCGCGGGCAGCTGCGGGTTGACCATTACCACCACCGCGCCAATCTTGAGGGTGCCAAAGAGCGCGGCGACGAAATCCGGGCCGTCCGGCAGTGCCAGCAGCACGCGCTGCTCGGGCTGGACGCCGGTTTCTTGCAGCAGCCGACCGAACCGGTTCGCGCGCGCCTGAACCTCCGCGTAGGTGAGTGCACCCTGATCCGTGACGAGCGCCGTAGCCTGCCCCCGCCCCTCGCGCACGCGTGCGTCGAGGAAGTAGTCCGCCATGTTGAATCGGTCGGGCGGTTGGAAGGACATGCGGGGATGATGCGCTGCGGCGAGGCTCCCGGTCAACCTGCCCGATGCCGGTTCGCGACCTCGCCCAGCTGACGTGGCAGGAGGTCGGCGCCACCGACCGCGAGCGCACCGCGGCGATTCTCCCCATCGGCGCGCTCGAGGCGCACGGCCCGCACCTGCCGCTCGCCACCGACGTGCTGATCGCCGAGGCGATGGCCCGAGCCGGCGCCGAAAAACTCTCGGCCCGCGGTATGGACGTGCTGCTGCTGCCGAGCCTGTCGTACGCCCCCGCCCCGTTCGCGGCCGACTTTCCGGGCACCGTGACCCTGGATCCGGCAGCGTTGACCGGCCAAATCGTCGGGATCGCCGAGAGCCTGGCCCGACACGACTTCGATCTACTGGCGCTCGCCAACGCCCATCTCGACCCCGCGCACCTGGGAGCCATTCACGCGGCCGTCAGCCAAATCAAGAAGGATGGACGCATCCGGGTCGCCTACCCCGACATCACGCAGCGCCCGTGGGCTATTCGTCTGACGGCTGAGTTCAAGAGCGGGGCATGTCACGCCGGACGCTACGAGACCTCGATCATCATGGCGCTCCGGCCCGAATGGGTGCATGAAGAGTTGCGCGCCAAGCTGCCACCGAACGCCCGCTCGCTCTCGGCGGCCATCGCCGCCGGCCAGAAGAGCTTTGTGGAAGCCGGGGGCCCGCGTGCCTACTTCGGCTCGCCGGGAGAAGCGACCGTAGAGGAAGGCCGGAGCACCATCGCGCACCTGGGAGCGATCATGGAGGAAGCGGTGATGCTCGAGATGGTCCGGAGCGCCGGATGACAGCGGTGAGCCGCGGGGTGGTGGTCACGGGCGGTGGCCGCGGCATTGGCGCCGCCACCGCCCGGGCTCTGGCCGCGACGGGAGCGCGACTCCTGGTCGCGGCCCGACACGAAACCGAGATCGAAACAGTTGCCGGAAAGCTGCGCCTGGCCGGTGCCCAAGCCTGGGCGCTGCGGTGTGACGTCACCGACCCCGCCAGCATTGCCAGCCTCGCGAGCAAGGCTATCGAACGACTCGGGACGGTAGACATTCTCGTGAACAACGCCGGCACGGCATCATCCGCGCCGCTGCACCGCACCACTCTCGAGGAATGGCAGCGGCTGCTCGCGGTGAATGCCACCGGTACGTTTCTCTGTACCCAGGCATTTCTCCCGGGCATGGTGGAGCGGGGTTGGGGCCGGGTCGTGAACGTAGCCTCGATCGCAGGGCTCGAGGGCGACAAATACATCGCGGCCTACTGCGCGGCGAAACATGCCGTCGTGGGTTTCACCAAAGCCGTGGCCATCGAAACCGCCGGCACCGGGGTGACGGTAAATGCGCTGTGCCCGGGATATGTCGACACGCCGATGACCGAGGCCACGGTGGGACAAGTCGCGCAGCGGACGCGGAAGTCGCGGGACGAGGCTCTGCAGGCGATCCTGACGCACTCCGGCCAGCCGCGACTCGTGACGGTCGAGGAGGTCGCCGCCACGATCGTCGCGCTGTGCGATGAGAAGGCGGGCGCCCTCACCGGGCAAACGATCGTGCTCGACGCGGGAGCGCTGCGCACATGAGCTTCGAGATCATCAATCCCGAACCCCTCGGCCGGCCCAGCGGCTGGAACAACGGCATGCTGGGACCGGCGGGCGGCCGCGTGCTGTTCGTCGCCGGTCAAACGGCTCCCCAGGCCCTCGGATTGGTCGCCCAGTGGGACGCCGCGCTGGAGCGCGTGGTCGCGGTCGTGAAGGCGGCGGGCGGTTCTCCCGAACAGATTGGTCGGATGACCATCTACGTGACCGACCGCTCTACCTACCTGGCCGAACGCACGGCGCTGGGCGAAGTGCACCGCCGCCATCTCGGCCGTCACTACCCGGCGATGGCGCTGGTCGAGGTGAAGGCGCTCGTCGATCAACAGGCGTTGGTCGAAATCGAAGCGACGGCGGTGCTATGACCATCGCGCCACAATCATTCTTGTTTGCGCACGACACCGCGACCGGGGTGGCCACCATCACCCTCAACCGCCCCGAGCGACTCAACGCCCTCACGTTCCAGGTCTATGAGGAGCTCCGCGATACGTTTCGCGCCCTCGACACCGCCCCGGACGTCCGGGCCGTGATCATCACCGGCGCCGGACGCGCCTTCTGCTCCGGTGGCGACGTGGAAGACATTATCGGGCGACTGTTCGAACGCGACGCGGACGGGCTGCTCACGTTCACCCATCTGACCTGCGACCTGATCCTCGCGATCCGCCAATGCCGGCGGCCGGTCGTCGCGGCGCTGAACGGCACGGTGGCGGGGGCCGGGGCGGTGATCGCGGCGGCGTGTGATTTTCGCATCGCCGCAGAATCGGCGAAGATTGCGTTCCTGTTCACCCGCGTCGGCCTCTCGGGCGCCGACATGGGGGCCGCGTGGCTGCTGCCGCGCCTGGTGGGTCTCAGTCACGCGACCGAGCTCTTGATGCTGGGCGATTTCTGCGAAGCGCGGCGAGCGCAGGAGATCGGCCTGTACCACCGCGTGGTGCCGCAGCAAGAGGTCCTGACCGCGGCCCGCGCGTTGGCGGAGCGGCTTGCCCGCGGGCCGTCGGCCGCGCTGGCCGTAACGAAAGACGCGCTGAACCGCGAGGCAGCCATCGATCTCCGGGCCGCGTTGGAGCTCGAAGCCCAGGTACAGGCGGAGCTGATGCGCCATCCCAATTTCCGCGAGTCCTACGAGGCCTTCATCGCGAAACGCGAGCCCCGTTTCACGTGAGGATCGACCTCCAGACGATTCGCGCATTTCTGGAGCCTGCCCATCTCGCCCTCGCGGAGCGAATCGGTGCGTTCGCCGCACGCGAACTGGCCCCGCTGCCGCCGCCGGCCGATGACGCCGCCGGACGCGCGCAGGCGCGCACCATCCTCGACGTGCTCGGACGGGCGGGCTGGTACGCCCCCATCGCCGAGCAGCAGTGGCGTTCCTGCGCGCTGGTGCGCGAGGCCCTCGGCGCGGCCTCGCCGCTCGCCGATGCCGTGTTTGCGCTCCAGGGGTTGGGACTCGTGCCGATCCTGCTCGGCGGGTCCGAGACGTTGCGCCAACGCTGGGTGAGCGCGGTGCTCTCCGGCGAGGCGATGGCCAGCTTTGCCATGACGGAGTCCGAGGCCGGGTCGGACGTGGCGGCCATCGCCACTACCGCGCGGCGTGACGGTGCGCACTACGTATTGGATGGGACCAAGACCTTCATCTCGAACGGCGGCCTGGCGGACTTTTATACCGTCTTCGCTTCGACCGACCGGACCGCGGGCAACAAGGGCCTGTCCTGCTTCGTGGTGCCGGCGGACGCGCCCGGGCTGCGCTTCGTCCGGCCGCTGGTGCTCGCCGCGCCGCACCCCTTGGGAGAGATCGCCTTCGAGTCGTGCCGCATTCCGGCCGACCATCGGCTCGGAGCCGAGGGCGAGGGCTTCAAGCTCGGCATGGCGACGCTGGACCGGTTGCGCCCCACCGTCGGCGCCGCCGCCTGCGGCATGGCCCAACGGGCGCTCAGCGAGGCACTGCAGCACGCGAAGCGCCGCCGCCAATTCGGGAAACCGCTGGCCGAGAACCAGCTGATTCAGGAGAAGCTGGCGCGGATGGCCACCGATCTCGCTGCGGCACGACTGCTCGTGTACCGTGCCGTATGGGAAAAGGACCAGGGAGCCGACCGGGTCACGCTCGAAGCCGCGATGGCCAAGGCGTTTGCGACCGAAGCGGCGCAACGCATCGTGGATGACGCGGTGCAGATCCTGGGCGGGCGCGGCGTACTGGCCGATCATCCGGTGGACCGGCTGTACCGCTCGATACGCGCGCTGCGCATCTACGAAGGCACGACCGAGATCCAACACCTCGTGATTGCCGGGCAGCTGCTCAAGTGAACATCGTCTCGATCGGCGGCGGTCCGGCCGGGCTGTATTTCGCCATCCTGATGAAGCAGGCCGATCCCGCGCACGACGTCCTGGTCGTCGAGCGCAACCGGCTCGACGACACGTTCGGGTTCGGCGTCGTCTTCTCGGAAGCGACCCAGGAGAACCTCCAACAGGCCGATCCGGAAACGTTCGATGCCATGGCCCGGGCCTCCGCCCGCTGGGACGACATCGACATCCACTACAACGGCACGGTGATCAGCTCGACCGGCCACGGGTTCTCCGGACTCTCGCGCCGGGCCATGCTCGAGATCCTGGCCGACCGGGCCGCCGACCTGGGCGTGCGTCTCGAGATCGGCACCGAGGTGGCCGATCTGACGCCGTACTTGGGCGCGGACCTCGTGCTCGCTGCCGACGGCGCCAACAGCATCGTCCGCGACCGCTTCGCCGACGCGTTCCGTCCCCAGGTCGACTGGCGCCCCAACCGGTTCGTCTGGCTCGGCACAACGCGGCCGTTCCCGGCGTTCACCTTCTACTTCAAGGCCGACCGCCACGGCCTGTGGCGCGTGCACGCCTACCAGTACGAGCGCGCCCACTCCACGTTCATCGTCGAGGCTCGCGAGGAAACGTGGCGCGCCGCCTGCCTGGACCGCGCCGACGAGCACGAGACGATCGCCTTCTGCGAGAGCTTGTTCGCCGAGGAGCTGCAGGGCCACAGACTGCAGCAGAACCGGTCCATTTGGCGCCGGTTCGGCACGGTGCGGAACGAGCACTGGCATCACGACAACGTCGTACTACTGGGCGATTCCGCCCATACGGCACATTTCTCGGTCGGCTCGGGCACCAAGATGGCGATGGAAGATGCGATCGTACTGGTCCGCGCCCTGCGGACCCAGCGCGATCTTCCCACCGCCCTCGCCGCGTACGAGGCCGAGCGCCGTCCGCTCGTGGAAAGCCTGCAGCGCGCTGCGCAGGTGAGTCTCGAGTACTTCGAGAACACCGAGCGCTACATGCGGCTGGAGCCGGTTCAGTTCGGGTTCAACCTGCTGACGCGCTCGCTGCGCATCACCCACGCCAACCTGCAGGTGCGTGACCCCACGTTCGTCGCCGGCGTGGACCGCTGGTTTGCAGCCGGAGCGGCCGCGCAATCCGGTGTGCCGGTTCCCCTCGATCCGTGTCCCCCACCCCTGTTCACGCCCTATCGCTTGCGGGAGCTGCTGCTCGAGAACCGGTCCGTCGTTTCTCCGATGTGCCAGTATTCGGCGGACGACGGGACGCCCAACGACTGGCACCTCGTGCATATCGGCACACGCGCCATCGGCGGTGCCGGCATCGTCTTCACCGAAATGACCGACGTCTCGCGTGAGGCGCGCATCTCCCCGGGCTGCACCGGCATGTACAAGCCCGAGCATGTGACGGCCTGGAAGCGCATCGTGGATTTCGTGCACACGCACAGCCGCGCCAAGATCGGGTTGCAGCTGGGACACGCGGGCCGCAAAGCGTCCACGCAGTACCTGTGGGAGGGTGACAACCAGCCGCTGCGCGAAGGCAACTGGCCCATCGTGTCCGCGTCGCCGATTCCGTACTACCCGCACAGCCAGGTGCCGCGGGAAATGACCCGTGCCGACATGGACGAGGTGCGCGACCAGTTCGCCCGGGCGACCGTCATGGCCGAGCACGCCGGGTTCGACATGCTGGAGCTGCATTTCGCGCACGGCTACCTGTTGGCGAGTTTCATCTCCCCACTCCTCAACCGGCGCAGCGACGCATACGGGGGCAGCCTCCCCAACCGGATGCGCTTTCCGCTCGAGATCTTCGATGCCGTGCGCGCTGCCTGGCCCGACGCGAAGCCGATCTCCGTCCGCATTTCGGCCGTGGACTGGGCACCAGGCGGGATGGAATCGGCTGCGGCTGTGGAAGTCGCCAAGCTCTTTAGACAGCACGGCTGCGATATCATGGACGTGCCCGCCGGGCAGACCGTGGCCGACCAGCGCCCGGTGTACGGGCGGCTCTTCCAAACTCCGTTGGCCGACCGCATTCGCCACGAAGCCGGGATGCCGGTGATGACGGTGGGCAACATCTCGAGCTACACCGACGTCAACACGATCCTCGCCTCGGGCCGGGCCGACCTGTGCGTGTTGGCACGCGCGCACCTGTGGGATCCGTATTGGACCCGGCACGCCGCGCACGAGCTCGGGTGGAAGGTGCATTGGCCCGATCAGTACGACACGCTGGACGCCTACAAACCGCGCTTCATCTAGGACCGACGATGCCCGTGACCTACGCGAGCTACCTGCGTCTC
>DATFGN010000248.1:0-4680 GCA_035249405.1 Gemmatimonadales bacterium | reverse complement strand
AGGTGGCGCGCCCAGTAACCTTGTCCGGGGTGTCTACACGCGGCACGCGCGTGCCGAGGAGACGGAAGTCCGCCGGTCGCTTGAGCGGGGGATGCTCGGGAACGGGGAGCGCGGCCGCGCGGCCGGTGAGCTGACCGTAGGTGAGCTGCCGCCCACTCGGCGTATGCCGGACGGTGCTCCGCTCGGCGTGGCACTCCTCGCGCGCCACGCCCCAATTGAGCGCGGCGGCGCTGATGAGCATCTCGCGTCCTGTGGCGCCGGCCAGCCGGAGCGGCTCCCATCCTCCCTGCACGCTGCGGCTTCCCACCGTTCTCTGATCGCCGTAGGCGGGATCGGCGTCCGCCTGGAGTACCCGGACGGCTTGCCAGTCGGCATCCAGCTCCTCGGCGACGATCATGGGCATGGCGGTCCGGACGCCCTGGCCCATCTCGGATCGGCCGGCCCAGATGCTAACCGTGTTGTCGGCGTGGACTTCCAGCCAGGCGTTCGGTTTGAACGCGTCCGGGGACTCGGTCGATTGTCCAATGGCCCGTCCCGAAGACGGCAGGTAGAAGCCGATGACGAGGGTCGCGCCCGCTGTGGCCCCGGTGCGCAGGAACTCGCGTCGACTCAGCGCGGCGTGCGCCATGTCATCCTCCTCGCGCGGCGCGGTGGATTGCCCGGCGCACGCGCTGGTAGGTGCCGCAGCGGCAGATATTGGTCATCGCCCGATCGATCTCGTCATCGCCCGGATCGGGCGTTCGGGAGAGCAGCGCGGCGGCGGCCATCACCTGGCCGACCTGGCAGAAACCGCATTGCGGCACCTCCTCCGCAATCCATGCTCGTTGGACCGGATGGCTGCCGTCGGTCGAGAGCCCTTCGATGGTCGTCACGCGCCGCGAGCCCACGGCAGAGACGGGAGTCGTGCACGTGCGGATCGGTTGGCCGTCCAGGTGGACGGTACAGGCGCCGCAGAGCGCCATGCCGCAGCCGTATTTCGTGCCGGTCAGGCCCAATGAGTCGCGCAACACCCACAGCAGTGGCATATCGGCGGGCACGTCGACGGTGCGAGATTGGCTATTGACGGAAAGCGTATACGTGGGCATCTCGAGGCTCCCACTGGCTGGACCCATCAAGCTTACGGATCGGAGCCGAGACCGGTCAAGTCAGTCGGAGCCTGGTTTGCCACGCGGTGTACTTCAAGTGCATCCAAACGGCCGGTGCCACTGTCTCACCAGGACATCCCGCGACAGGCTGCCACGTCTTGGAGGACCATTCCATGATTCGAGCGCTTCGACTGGCCCTTGCCATTCCATTCCTCATCCGGGGGGCGACCCTCGCCGCCCAGGCCGATCTTCCGATCCGCGACACCACGCTCGCCAACGGGCTGCGGGTGATCGTGATCGAGAACCACGCGGTTCCGCTGGTCACCGTCGAGCTGGACGTGAAGAACGGCGCCTACACCGAAGGCCCCGACTACCAGGGTCTGTCGCACCTGTACGAGCACATGTTCTTCAAGGCCAACAGGACCATCCCATCGCAGGAGCGGTACCTGGAACGCCTGCGGGAGCTGGGAGCGTCGTGGAACGGCACCACGTCCGAGGAGCGGGTCAACTACTTCGTCACCGTCGGGATCGACAGCGTCACACCTGCGCTCCAGTTCATGGAGGACGCGATTCGCTATCCGTTGTTCCTCCAGAATGAGCTGGTGCGGGAGCGACCCGTGGTGCTCGGGGAGTTCGACCGCAACGAGGCCAATCCGTATTTCCATCTGTTCCGCGGCATCGATACGCTGCTGTGGAGCCCGGCTTTCTATCCCCGTAAGAATGTGATTGGTAACCGTGAGGTGATCAGCGGCACTCCGCAGGAGAAGATGCGCACCATTCAGCATCGGTATTACGTCCCCAACAACACCGCGCTCATTCTGTCGGGCGACATCACGCCCGCCCGCGGGTTTCAGTTGGGCGCGCGCGTGTTCGGCGATTGGCCACGCGGGGCGGATCCGTTCACGACGCCGGCTCCCGACCCGCCGCCCTTGATCCAGTCCCGTGCGGTGATCGTCGAGCGACCGGTAGGATCGGTGACGCTGACGATGCGGTGGCAGGGTCCGAGCGTGGGCCAGGACCCCGCCGCGACGTATGCGGCGGACGTATTGTCCACGGTGCTCGCGAATCCGGCGAGCGGGTTTCAGAAGCGGCTGGTCGACGCGGGGCTCGCGTTCAATGTCAACCTCAACTACTACACGCTGAACCACGTCGGTCCGATCACGGTGTTCGCCCAGACGTCGCCGGACAAGCTCTTGGCGTTGCAGGCGGCGGTATTGGGGGAGATCGCGCGTCTGGCCGATTCGACGACCGTGACGGCGGAAGAGCTCACGGCGGCGCAGACACAGCTCGGCATCCAGGCGCTCTATGAGCGAGAAGTGCCCACCGACTGGGCGCACACGGTCGGATTCTGGTGGTCGGTCGCGAGTCTCGACTACTATCGGACCTACGTCCCCAACATGCAACGGGTCACGCGCTCTGACATGGCGCGTTACGTCCGGACCTACCTGCAGGGCAAGCCGTTCGTCGCCGGCGTGCTGATCAGCCCCCAGGCCCGCGTGCAGGTGGGCCTGACCCCCGACGCGCTGCTGCCCAAGGAGCCCACGCCATGATCACTCGCATCCTGCTCACCGCAGCGACGCTGGCCTTACCGGCCGCGGCGCGGGCGCAGACCCCGACGGTCTCGAAGTTCACCGCCGGCGGCATCACGGTGATTCACAAGCCGATCGCGGCCAACGATGTGGTCGCCGCGCGGCTGTACGTGCGGGGCGGGGCCGCGGCATTGACCCCGACCACCGCCGGCATCGAACGCTTCATCGGTGAGGTCTCGACGCACGGCACCGACAAGTACACCAAGGATCAGTTCGCCACCCTCGCCACCGTTACCGGGACGAATATCGGCGCCGCGGCGGACTTCGATTTCACCGTGTACACGGTCCAGGCCGTGCGGCAGCACTGGTCGGAAGCATGGGACCTGTTCATTCAGGCGGCGCTGCATCCCACGTTCCCCGCGGAGGAAGTCGAACAGGTCCGGGGGCAGATTCGTGATGCGCTGGCCCAGCGGCGGGACAATCCGGATCAACACGTGCAAGAGCTGGCCGACAGCGTCTTGTACGCCGGGCAGCCGTACGCCCTCGACCCGGATGGTGTGGAACAGGTCATCGGCAAGCTCACGCGTGACGACCTGGTAGGGTGGCACCACCGCCGCTTCACCAAGGCCAACCTGCTGCTGGTGGTCGTGGGCAACGTGTCTCGGACCGATCTCACGGCGATGGTGACAGCGGCGTTTGACGGTCTTCCCGCAACGGGCGGGGAAGCACGCCTGGCGGCGCCACTCACTGCCGGCCGACCCGAGTTGGCCGTAGTGCAGCAGGACCTGCCCACCAACTACATCCTCGGCGTCTATCCGGCGCCAACCCTCTCCAGTGCCGATTATCCCGCGTTGCGGGTTGCGGCACGGGTGCTCTCGGAGCGTTTTTTCGAGGAAGTCCGAACCAAGCGGAACCTGAGCTACGCCGTGGCCTCAGGACTCGGCGGCCGAGCGGCGAATCGCGGCAACATCTACGTCACGGCCGTGGATCCCGATACGACGCTGCGCGTGATGCAAACGGAAGTGCGCCGCCTCCAACGCGACCTCATCCCGGCGTCACGTTTGGGGCAGACGATCAACGTGTTTCTGACGACCTACCTGATGTCGCAGCAGACCAACATGGGGCAGGCGGCGGACCTGGGAGTGTGGGAGATCACTGGCGGCGGGTGGGCCAATGCGGCGGCCTACTTGAGCCGGATTCGCGCCGTCACGCCCGCGGACGTGCAGCGCGTGGCGCGCGCGTACATGCAGCGCTTCACGTTCGCCGTGATCGGCGATCCGGCGAAGCTGGACCGGGGGTTCGTGACCTCGTTCTGAGGGTCTAGTTGCGCCGGCGCGCCCGCTCGCGCAGATCGGGATCCGGATCGTTCTGCGCGATGTCGGCCAGCTTGGTGCGCGCTTCGCGATCGCCGCGCTCGGCGAGCAGCTTGATCACGCGGTCGCGCAGCTCGGCGTCGCGCATCGCGTCGTACAGCTTGACGAGATCCGTCGTGGGGATGCCTGCCTCGCTGAGCACCCGCAGCGCCCGATCGCGCAGCTCGCGATCGGCGGTGGAGTCGAGCGCCACACGGCGGACAAAGCGAAGGTTCTCCTCACCGCCCGCTTCACCCAGGGCCCGCAAGACCCGTTCTTGAAGCTCCGTGTTGCCGAGGCGGTCATAGACCTCGCGCAGATACGGAGTTTCGATTTGCTCTCCCAGAACCCGGAGCGCCCGCTCGCGGACCGGCAGCGGCTCGGCGTTGTTCACGGCGACTGCCTTGAGCCACGCGATGGCGTCGGCGTCTCCCGTTTCCCCGACGACCCGGATCACCCGCTCCTTCAGCTCGACCTGTGACAGCGTCGTGTAGAGCGACCGGAGTCGCTGCGTTTCGTGGTGGTCCTCACCGATGACCCGGATGGCCCGCTCGCGCAGCTCGGAGTTCTCGCTCGGGTTCCGGGCAATGCGTTCGATCCAGTCGAGGTTGGCGTCGTTCGGTGACTCCCCCAGCTCGCGGATGACACGTTCTTTGAGCTGGGCCAGCGTCAAGCGGCCGTACAGATCGCGCAGGAATGCGTCGCCAGCCGGCT
>DATFGN010000247.1:0-3419 GCA_035249405.1 Gemmatimonadales bacterium | reverse complement strand
TCGCCGCGTCAGCGCGCGATCACCATCCGGTGATTCCGGACGACTCCGTTCGAGCGCAGCTCGAGGAAATAGAGACCCGCGGCGATCGGCCCCCGCTCGGAGACCGCATTCCACGTCAGCCGATGCAGGCCCGCATCGCGCGGACCCGAGGCGAGCGTGGCCACCACGCGTCCCTGGAGATCGAGCAGCCGCAGGCTCGCGACGTCCGCGCGCGGCATGGCGAACTCGACCTCGATCGCGCCATCGCTCGGAATCGGCGCGACCCGCGTGAACGCGAGCGACGCGAACGCCGCCTGCGTGGTGGCGGAGATCGACGCGAACGTGGTCACGGCGCCGGACCGGTCGGTCCCGGTGAGGCGATAGTAGTAGGTGGTCCCGGGCGACACGCCCCGATCGAGGGCTTCCTCGACGCCCGCGACCGTGCGCCGCTCGGCGTCGATCGTGGCCCACGGCCCGCCGGTGGATCCGGCTCGCTCCACGCTCACCGAGGTCATCTCCGACGGATCCTGGAACGCCCAGCGCAGCCGGATGCCCTCGGTTTCCACGGTGCTCTCGAACATCGTCAGCGTCGTGGCGGTCGGCGGCACCGGCGCGAACTTGTAGACGACCCCTCCGGTTCCGTTCGCCGGTGTGTTCGTGACCATGGCGTACAGCTCACCGGTGCCGTCCTGACCGAAGCCATGGACGGTCACCTGGTCGGGCAGCTGGTGATTGGGGAACTGGGGAATCAGGAACTCGAGGATCTTGCCGCTGGTCAGGTCGGCATAGAAGAGCCGGCCGTCGACGCGCGGCGGAGCGTTGCGGATCGCCAGGTCACCGAACACGTACTTGCCGATCAGCTCGGGGATCGCCGTGCCACGGTAGACGAAGCCCCCGGTGATCGAGATGCCGTCGCTGTGGTCGTACTCGAGGGTATCCAGCGGACCGGCGATCGGATCGGTCAATCCCGCGGGGACGCCCGGGCTGCGCGCGCCGATGGTCCCGGTGGCGCGATTGAACAGGAAGTCGCCCTCCTTGACCGCCCAGCCGTAATTCTTGCCGATCTCGATCAGGTCGATCTCCTCGATGTTGTTCTGCCCCACGTCGGCCAGGATCAGCTGGCCGGTGGCGGTGTCGAAGCTGAACCGATAGGGATTGCGCAGGCCGATGGCGTACATCTCCGGCACTTCGCCCGGTCCGTCGTAGGGGTTTCCGACCGGGATCCGGTATTGGCCATTGAGGCTGACGGGATCGGAGCTGCCCGGGTTCAGGGCCGGGTCGATCGGGTCGATTCGGATCATCTTGCCCAGCGGAGTCGTCAGGTTCTGCGCGTTGCCTCCCGGCTCGATATGGCTCGGTCCCACGTCGTTGGCGTTGCCGCCGTCTCCCAGCGCCAGGTAGAGATAGCCGTCCGGTCCGAACGCCACCGTGCCGCCGTTGTGGTTCCCCGCGTTCTTCCCGAACGAAATGACCTCGCGCCGCGAATTGGGATCGATCACGTTCGGATCGGCGGCGCTGATCTTCCACTCGGCGATGACGTTCTTGTAGTTCTGCACCGCGCCGTTGGGGGCCGGGTAGGTCGGGGTGGTCCCGACCGGGATCAGCTCGCTGTGATACGTGTAGAGCGTGCGAAATCCAATGGCGCCATCGATGAAGAAGTTGGGATGGAACGCGAGCCCGAGCAAACCGCGTTCGTCGTTCGCGTTCGCCGCATTCAGCGGTGGCTGCACGCGACTCTGGATGTCGAGGGCCGCCCCGGGCAGCAGGCTGCCGTTCTGAAGCACGCGGATCAGCCCGTTCTGCTCCAGGATGAACAGGCGATTCACGTCGCCGGGAGGATTGATCCCGTAATCGGGGGCCGCCATCCCGGTCGCGACCGGGATGAGCTGCACCGCGATGTCGCCTCGTTGAATGTCCGGGAGCGGACCGACCTGCTGCGCGAACGCATGCGAACCGAACGCCAGGGCAGCAACACAGATGATGGCCGCAGTAGTTCTCCACTTCATGGCGGGTCTCCTTGAAGCAGAACGGGGGCGAGGCATTCACCGGGGGAGGGCTTGCCTCTTCGGCGCAGTTGCGGCGGTGCGGCCGGCTACCAGCGACTGCGACTCTCGAAGCGTAACGCGATGCGCAGTCAGTGCCGAGAGGAATCGGACCTCGGCGGCGCGTTCACGCTGTCTCACCGGCGAGGCGGCGCTCTCGAGAAGAATGTGTGTAACGTTTCCGGAAACGCATGTGGGAGCGACGGGACGGATGCGGCGATCGAGCGGGCTACTCCCTCTCGACCAGCCCGTGCTCCGCGAGCAGCGCCTCGAAGCGCTCCATGCCGAGGAGATCTTCCGGCCCGAGGCGGTAGTGGAAGCGCCGCAGATACGCCTCGGTCTCCTCGTGCGTCCACCCGGGACCGGTCTGCTGACGCGCGACGGCGGGGAGATCGGCCATGCCGGCGGCCAGCGATGACTCCAGGAACGCGCCCAGCTCGGACTTGATCGCACCCTCCAACGCCGAGCGCATGGCCCAGACCGCGTAGACGAACGAGAGTCCGGTCCACTCGAGCCAGTCGGCGCCGAGGTCGAGCGTGTGGGTGAATCCCTCGGGGCGCTTCTGGCGCATGCGCATCGCCTGGTCGCCGATCATCAGCAGCGCGTCGGCCTGGGCGGGCTCCAGGCCACGCACGTAGCGCACGCCCTCCAGCCCGCGGCGCACGTCGAGCAGCAGGCGCAGCAGTCGGATCGACGTCGACGTCTCGGGCGTCACCGAGATCAGCGAGCCGGCCAGCGCATTCGCGGGGCGCCGGGAGAACAGCAGCACCGACAGCACGGGCCCGCGCGTCGCCACACCCATCGCGGGGCTCACCAGCTCGAACCGGTCCCGCAGCCGCAGGTAGTCGCCGGTCGCCATCAGGCCCAGGTCGACGCTGCCGGCTTCCGCCTCGCGGCCGAGCTCACGCGGCACCAGATTGCGCACGGCGAACGGCGCGTCGCCCCACAGCGCGTAGAACGGGGCGGCATTGGCGTACGGGATGCGCGCGGCGACGGTGGCGGTGGTCAGGCGCGAGAGCGGTGGCATGGGGGCGGAAACATACCACGCCAACGTGTTAGCGTTGCTCGCCGTTCCCCGCCGTCCCACGCGCGCTCCGGAGGGCCCCTGCTCCGCATCCTCGCCGCTGTGCTGATCGTCGCGCTCCTTGCGGGCTGCGCGCGGCCGGGTGGCGCGCCCCATCCACGCGACGTGGCGGCGGGCACGCCGTTCGTCCTCCCCGAGCACTACGCGCACTCGATCGCGGCCCTCGGCATGCCGGGCGCACGGCGCGCGTTCCAGGTGGGGCACGGCAGCGTCGTCGGCAGCGGCGACGCGGCGTTCGAATGGCGCATCGCCTCGGCCGAGGGTCCGGTCAGAACGAGCCCGGTCTACTTCGAGCGCGACGGCGTGCCGGTGGC
>DATFGN010000246.1:0-6827 GCA_035249405.1 Gemmatimonadales bacterium | reverse complement strand
ATCTGTCGCGCCTCGCCGCCGGTCGCGGGCATGACGTAGACATCGGCATTGCCGTTCCGGTCGGAGTCGAACACCAACCAGCGGCCGTCGGGCGAAACGTCGACATCCTCGATGGTTTCGTTCCCGGCGGTGATCCGCGTGGCGGCACGGATCGAGACGGGCCCGCGCGTGGGTACCGGAATGGACCAGATGCTCGAATATGTGCTGAGTCGGGAGTAGGCCATCCGGCCGCCCGTCCGGCTCACGCTCATTCCCTGCGCATCGGTCCCGGTGGTGAAACGCTCGGGTGCTCCCGCGGGCACGCCGTCGGCGTTGATGGGCTGGCGATAGAGATCCCGATTGCCGTCGCGATCCGAAATCCAATAGAGCGTGCGGCCGTCGGGTGACCACTGCGGCGCAATGTTGAGCGTGCTGTCCGTGGTGACCCGGGTCGTTGGCGATCCATCCAAGTGGGCGATCCAAATCGCCGATGAGCCGGCGTTGCCGAAATAGCCTGCCCCGAAGACGAATGCCGGGTTGCCGACGGCCATCGCGACGTGCCGGCCATCAGGGGACCAGACCGGGGCGAACGGTGCGCCCGGGGTTGCGAGCGTCGTCGTATCGCCGCTGGACAGGGTCGTCACGATGACGCCGGCATCGTTGTAACCACGGGTCCAGGCAATCCGTGATCCGTCGGGCGACCAGTCCAGCCCGGAGAGCGGCGTCATCGACCCGGTGGTCTGCGCGAGCCTGCCGGGGTCGTAGCGGGTCACGCGGCGGGGGGCCCCGCCCAGCGCGGGGACGACGTAAATGCCGTCGTTGGACTGGTAGGCAATCTGGGATCCGTCGGGCGACCAACGCGGCCAGCGAAAGTTGTCGGTCGTGTCGTTGGTCAGAGCCACCGGGCGCCCACCGCTCGTGCCGCGAACGTAGATCTGCATCGCGGTGGGGGAACCGGCCGCATACGCGATGGTCTCGCCATCGGGCGACAGGGCCGGGTCGACCTCGAGCCCTTGCTCCCGCGTCACCTGGATCGTGCGACCGATGGTGATGGGGCGACCGGAGCCAGAACGCCGAGCAAACAACGCGATCACTACGACGGCCGTGATAAGGCCGGCGACGCCGATCGCGATCGCGGTCCGGGAGACGCGAGCCGGTGGGCCCGCGGTCCGGCCGGCGGCCGGTGTCGCCAGCACCGCGGCAAAATGGGCGGCCGGGCTGAACCGATCGGCCGGGTTCTTCGCGAGCGCCCGGGCGAGCACATCGGCGATCACGGCCGGCACAGCGGGACGAAGCTGGGACACCGGCCGCGCCTGCTCCACCATGTGCTGGCGAACGACACTCTCCACTGTGGGGCCCGTGAAGGGCGGCGCGCCCGTCAGCATCTCATACAGGACGCACGCCAGCGAGTACAGGTCGCTGCGCCCGTCGATCGTCTTGTCGCCCGCGGCCTGCTCCGGACTCATGTACTGTGGCGTGCCGATCGCGATCCCGGTCTGTGTCAGCGATTCCGCGCCTGCGGCGCTGATGGCCTTGGCGATGCCGAAATCGGCGACGACGGCGTGTCCGCTCTCGAGCAGGATGTTCTCGGGCTTGATGTCCCGATGGATGACGCCGTGGGCGTGCGCATAGCTCAAGGCATCCGCGACTTCGCGCGCGATCTGCAAGGCGTCGTCGATCGGCAGCTGCTTCTCTCGGTACAACCGTTGGCGCAACGACTCGACGTCCACGAACGGCATGACGTAATAGAGGAAGCCCTTGGCTTCGCCGGAATCGTACAACGCCAGGATGTGAGGATGGTGGAGCCCGGCGGAGATCTTGATTTCGCGCAGGAATCGCTCTGGCCCGATCGCGGCGGCGATCTCGGGTTTGAGCACCTTGATCGCGACGTGACGGTGATGTTTGAGGTCCTCGGCGAGATACACCGTCGCCATGCCACCGGACCCCAGCTCGCGCTCGATACGGTAACGCTCGGCGAGGCTCGCCTTGAGGCTCTCGAGGGTCATGGGGCGCTCACTGCAGCCGCACCTCCGCCACCCAGATGTCTGCCTTCCGCTCGACCAACGGGAAGTAGAACCGGCCCCGGGACACCGCGAGACCATAACGCCGTCCCTGACTGACGGGGTCATTGCCATACGCCACAGTTCTTGGCACGCCCCCGCTGGGCGACACGCTCTTGATGGTGAAGCGACCCGCCGAATCCACGCCCGTGGCGAAGTACAGCACATTGCTGCCTTCTCCCCAGGCCGCCCAACCGCCCGTTCGAGTTACGTCGTGCACCTGACCGGTGGAGACTTCCAATAGCTTCAGGCCCGTGGTGCTGTTGAAGGCGATCCACCGCCCGTCCGGCGAATACCGGGAGATGCTGGCGCTACGGATGCCCGTCGTCAGCAGGTGAGCCGGCTCCCAGGAGCCATCCGGGCGCCGTCGTGAAGTCCACAGCACGCTGTCCAGGTGGAGTTGCTGGTCCCATACCAGGGATTGGCCGTCCGGCGCCCAGGTCGGGTTCCAATCTTCTTGCGGGCTCGTGGTGACTTGGACTTCGTTTCCGCCCGCGGCGCGCATCACAAAGATGTCGCGATTACCCGTGCGAAATGAATGGAACGCCACTTCCTGGTTGTCCGGTGATACCATGGGGTTGAATTCGGCTGCGGTGTCCGTGGTCAGCTGCTCCGGGATGCCGCCGGAGAGTGACTGACGCCAGATGTCGGAGTTGCCGCTGCGATCGGAGTCGTAGTAGAGCCAGCGGCCATCAGGGGAAACGGTCGCGACCTCGATGATCTGCGCGCCGCTCGTCACCGGCCGGGCCTCGGAAATCGAGATCGAATCACGCTCCGGGATGCGGAGTGACCACACGTTGGACGATTCGGTGTACACCGACCAGGCCAACCGCTTGCCGTCGGCCGAGATGCTGAGCCGCTCGGGATTGAGGCCGGTGGATACCCGAACGGGCGACCCGGACGGACGGCCCGAGCGGCCTAGTGCCGCCTGGTAAATGTCGCGCCCACCCTCCCGGTCGGAGATGAAGAGCAATGCGGGCCGTCCCCCGCCCGGGATCCAGATCGGACTGGTGTTGAGTGACCCCCCGCCGGCCACGAGGATTGGGCGTCCCCCACTGGCCCGCACCACGCGCACTGCCGACGGCGCCAGGTTCCCGCCGCCATGGAAACCTGGATTCCCCTCCACATAGGCGATCCACGAGCCATCGGGGGACCAAGCGGGGGAATGGAGCTGCAGCCCGGTCGCCAGGACGGTGCGGCCCGAGCCGAGCGGCTGCAGGAACAGCGTATCGGACAGCGTGAACGCGACCCGATTGCCATCGGGGCTCCAGGATCCCCACAGGATCCCACCCGATTGACCACCGCCCCCGCCACCCAACGTGGCCGGGCTGGCGATGGCTGCGACACCGGCGGCGACCTGTCGCACCTGCCCCCCGAGCGTCGGGATGGATTGGAGGCCGTCGGCGGCAAGCATGAGGATCCGCTCGCCGTCTGGCGACAGCGCGCCAAACCCGTGCGACCCGGGCAAGCGCTCGGTAACCGCCACCGGCGCGCCGCCGTCGATTTGCTGCACGACTTGCTCATACACGGTGCCGTGTTGGCGCGTGTAGGTGACGAGCTTCCCATCCGAGGAAAGCGAGGGCCAGGACTCGAGGTCCGGGCTCGACGCCACAGCCACGCGGCGACCAAGCACGATCGTCGGACCTTGGCGCTCTGGCAACACAAACACGAACAGCACGACTGCGAGAATGACTGCGGCCCCCGCGGCCCATGGAACCCAAGTCGGGATCCGGCGCGTGACGACGGCGGGTCGCGATTGCGTCGGCGTCATCCCGGCCGATGGCGTAGCCAGCGGCTCGAGCTGGACGAGGAGTTCCTCGGCAGTCTGCCAGCGATCAGCGGGCCGCTTCGCGAGGCACTTCATGAGAACGGCGGCGAGCGCGGGCGAAATCCCGGGGCGCCGGTTTTGTACCGGTTCTGGGGCTTGCGTGACGTGCGCGGCGAGCGTCTCCTGCGGCGTGAGTCCCGCGAACGGCGGTCGTCCGGTCAAGAGCTCGTAGCCGAGCACCCCGACGGCATAGAGGTCCACGCGATGATCGAGATGCGGGTCCGCCGCCGCCTGCTCCGGCGCCATGTACGCCGGCGTTCCCAACGCGATGCCGATCGAGGTCAGCGTATGCGCGCCGGTGGCTTCGCTCACCGCCTTGGCGACGCCAAAGTCCGTCACCAGCGCATGGCGGCCCGACAGCATGACGTTGTCCGGTTTGATGTCGCGGTGCACGACGCCGTGTGCGTGGGCGTGCGCCAAGGCATCCGTGACTTCGATGAGAATCTTGACCGCATCGTGTACCGGCAGCTCGCCGCGATGCGCCAGCCGCTCGCGCAGCGACTCCCCTTCCACGTACGGCATGACGTAGTAGTAGAAGCCGCCTGCCTCTCCGGAATCGAGCAATGGCAGGATGTGGGGGTGCTGCAGCTGCGCGGCGACTTCGATCTCGCGCGAGAAGCGCTCGGCGCCGAGCGTCGCCGCCAACTCGGCGCGCAGCACCTTCAGGGCGACCTTGCGGTGGTGCTTCAGGTCCTGGGCGAGGTAGACCGTCGCCATCCCGCCGGCGCCAACCTCGCGCTCGATGGTGTAGCGGCCGGCGAGGCTTGCGCTGAGGCGCTCCACGCTCGAAGAATCGGTCATGGCAGCGACTGCCCGCGCTCGCTAGTTGACGCCAACCCTCCCCTGCACCGACGCCAGCAACTTGGCCGAATCATAGCCGACCCCATCCTTGAACACGATCGTCGGACTGCGAATCACCGACGGATCGGCCGTCAGGTCGCCGCGCAGCACCACGAGGTCGGCCATCTTCCCCGGCTCGACAGTGCCGAGGGTCTGCAGAACGCCGAGAATCTTGGCCCCGTTCGCGGTCATGATCTGGATCGCCTGCGCCGGCGTGAACCCGGCCTCGATGAACAGCTCGTAGTTGCGCTGATCGCCGAACCCCGCCAGCGCCCCGCCGATCCCGGTCGGATCCACACCCGCGGCCATCGTCCCGCCGGCCGCCACGAACGCGCGCTCGAACGCCATCGCGCTTTGGAATGCCTGGCCGCTGATCCAACCGCCGCTCGCGCTCGTGTCGATCTGCCGTCGCATTCTCAGGTAGCTGTCCCGCACTCCGGGGTCCATCGCCTGTAACACACGCTCGTCCTTCGTAGGCCGATTGGCCACGAACGGCTCGTATACGGCGAGCGTGGACGTCATCGGGACGCGATGCCGCACCAGCGACTGAATCGTCGCCTGCGCCACACTGCCGCGCGGGTCTGCCTGGCTCACCTGCGTCATGAACGTGACGGGACACACATCCTGCTGCTTGCTCGAGTCGAAGTCGGACGCGGTCAGCATGCCATGCTCGAGATTGTCGATCCCGAGCGCAACGGCTTCCTGAAAGCTCACCGAGCAGAGGTGTCCCGTGACTTTCATGCCCCGCTTGTGCGCTTCTTGAATTGCCGCGCTCAGCTCGGAGCGGCGGATATCGGTGTACGCCTTGATCCACGTCGCGCCTTCGGCTCCCCAGTAGGCGACGAACCGTCGCGCCGCCTCGGGCGAGCTCACGATCGCCATGCTGCCGCCGCCCGACGACCCCGTGATGTACGGCGCGGTGATGTGGATGCGCGGCCCCGGCGAGAACCCGTGGTCGATCGCGTCCTTGAGGTTGATCTCGGCGTACGCCGAGCGGCTTCCGGTGGTCCGAATCGTGGTCACCCCGGAGCCGAGGTACAGCCGCGGGCCGGTGTACGACATCTGCACGGCCCGTCCGCCCGCCGCCGTATAGAACAAGTGATCGTGCATCCCGATGAGGCCGGGGATCACGGTCGAGCCGCTCATGTCCATAGTGCGCGCGCCTGCGGGGATTGCCACCGACGCCGCCGGGCCGACGGCCGCGATGCGGCCGGCGCGAATCACGATCGTCTGATCCGGTTTGGGCGCGGCGCCGGTGCCGTCCACGAGCAGGATGTGCGTGAGCGCGAGCAACGCCGTGTCCACAGTCACGTATTCGCGTACCGCTGCGGCGAGTGAATCGGGACGCTGGGCCGGCGCGGCGAGGGCGAGCAGGAGATGCAGCGCGTACATGAGCTGGTTCCTTGGTTATTCGACGCTGAAGTGGGTCATCATTCCGGCCGACAGGTGCTCCGCAATGTGGCAGTGGAGCATCCAGTGCCCGGGATTGGCGGTGTCGAGCAGAATATCCACCACCGCACCGGCTGGCACCAGTACGGTGTCCTTCCACGCCAGGTCCGTGGTGGGCACGCCGTTCACCGCCAGCACGAGAAAGCGCTGGCCGTGCAGGTGAATCGGGTGCTGCATGCCATGAAACGCCCGACGCTCGTTGACGAGCCGGATCTTGACGGGCTGGCCGCGTGAAAAGTGCCAGTCCACGTCGCTGTTGTGCCGTCCGGTCTCCGGATCCACGAGCATCCACCGCACCTGCCGCCCGGTCGACGCCCAGTTCATCATCGGCATCGTGCCGCTCCATTCGACCGGCGCGAAGTAGATCGAGTCGAGCTGCATCAGGCGTTCGGTCACGAACGGCAGGTCCCGTGTCTCGAGGGTCAACACGAGCGTCTTGTCGGGCGCGCGGTCGACAAAGACGCGATACGGCTCGAGCGCGCGCGTCGTCGCGGTGTCGCGACGGAGCACCGAAAAACTCTCATGCAGGTCGTTGCGCACGGGGTCGGGTGCGACCGTCACAATCCCCAGCGTGTCCACCTGAGGAAAGAATCGCCCGAATAGATGGTCGAGCGCGCGCACCTGATTGACGAGCGCGACCGTGCCGGGCCGATCGAATCGCACGTGTACGA
>DATFGN010000245.1:0-7813 GCA_035249405.1 Gemmatimonadales bacterium | reverse complement strand
TGTGCGACAACGAGGCGTCGCTGCTCTACATCGCCAACATGGGCGCGATCCTGTTGCACGTCTGGTCCAGCCGGGTCGCGTCCCTCGAGACGCCCGACTGGTGCATCCTCGATCTCGATCCCAAGGAAGCCCCGTTCACCGACGTCGTGACCGTGGCCAAGACCGTGAAGGCGTTGTGCGATGACATCGGGCTCCCCACCGGGATCAAGACCAGCGGCTCCACCGGACTCCACGTTCTGATTCCGCTCGGCCGCCAGTGCACTTACGAACAGTCGCGCACGCTCGGCGGCCTCCTGGCGCGCGTCATCGCGGCCGAGCTGCCCGAGATCGCCACCGTGACCCGTCAGGTGCAGAAGCGCGGCGGCAAGGTGTACCTCGACTACGTGCAGAATGGTCATGGCCGCCTGCTCGTCGCGCCCTTCAGCGCGCGGCCGCTTCCTGGCGCTCCCGCCTCGACACCGCTCCATTGGCACGAGGTCACTCCCGAGCTCGACGTCCGGGCGTTCACGATTCGATCCGTTGCGGACCGCATGCGCCGGCTCGGCCAGGATCCGTTGTTGGCGGTACTGGACGAGAAGCCGGATCTGATCGAGGCGCTGCAGCGGTTGCAAGCGAAGCTGTGAGTCCCGTGGCCGCTGCGACGCCGCTGTCGATTCCGGTGAGTGAAACGGCCGGCGCCGTCTCGGGACTGCTTTGCCTCCCGGACGGTGCGCGGGTGCTGTACGTCCTGGCCCACGGCGCCGGTGCGGGCATGCGGCATCCTTTCATGGAACGGATCTCGCTGGTTCTGGCGCAGCGGAATGTGGCCACGCTGCGGTTTCAGTTTCTCTACATGGAAAAGCAGCAGCGTCGTCCCGATCCGCCCGCTGTCGCGGTGGCTGCCGTGCGGGCGGCGGTGACGGCCGCCGGGCAGGCGGCTCCGGGACTGCCGCTGGTCGCTGGCGGGAAGTCATTCGGCGGGCGGATGACGTCAACCGCTCAAGCCGCGGCTCCGCTCCCCGGTGTCCGCGGCCTCGTCTTCCTCGGTTTCCCGCTCCATCCTCCCGGCAATCCGGGTGTAACCCGAGCCGAGCACCTCAAGGACGTACAGGTACCGATGCTGTTTCTGCAGGGCGACCGGGACGAATTCGCCGAGCCGATCCTGCTGCGGCAGGTCTTGCGTGGATTGGGGGCAGGAGCGACGCTCCACATCGTGAAGGACGGGGACCACTCGTTCAACGTGCCTAAGCGGAGTGGCAGGGGCCCGGATGATGTCGCCGCCGAGCTGGCGGACACGCTGCTGCAATGGTGGGAGTCGATCCAATGAGCTACTGGATTCTCAAGACCGAGCCATCGACCTACAGCTTCGCGGACCTCCAGCGCGAAAAAACCGCCGTCTGGGACGGCGTGAAGAATCCGGTCGCGCTCAAACACCTGCGCGCGATGCAGCGCGGTGACGAGGTCCTGGTTTATCACACGGGCGACGAGAAGGCCGTGATCGGTCGCGCGCGTGTGGCCAAGACGGCTTATCCCGACCCGAAGCAGAAGGATGCCAAGCTCGTCGTGGTCGACCTCGCCGCCGGAGCGCGGCTCCCCGCTGCCGTGACGCTCGCGGCGATCAGGGCCGATCCGGCGTTCCGCGATCTTCCGCTAGTTCGCATGCCCCGGTTGTCTGTCCAGCCGGTCAGCGAAACGCAATGGAAGCGATTGCTGAAGATGGGTGGGTCGGCCGCCTAGATGTTCGCGGCCTGAAGGCCGCGCTCGGCGCTGGCGCGACACGCCATGAATGGCGCCAGTGTCTTTCAAGACATGTCGCCGCAGGTGCCGAGCGGCGGCTTGAGCCGCCGAACCCGCCTAGATCCCGCTGAACCGGTCCAGGAATTCCCGCTCGTCGGTGGTGAGACTCGCCGGGCCCCCTGCGGCGAGCTTGGTCAGCACCCGCTCGGCCTCATCCCGGTTCACGGGGTGCAGGCGATCGAGAGGGATCTGCCGCCACCGCTCCACGGCATCGGGCGCCGGCGGCTTGCCGGGCTTTGGGGCGTCCAAGTTGACCGGACGCGGCAAGGCGGACCGTACCCCGAACCCGCGCATCGCCAGCCACCCACCCAGGAATCCGCCCAGGTGCGCGAAGTGGGCGATGTTGCCCGACATGATGCCGGCCCCGCCCAGCAGGGAGATCACGGTCATGATCACGATCATGACGCGTGCTTCCACGGGGAAGACACCCCAGACCAGCACCTGGGCGCGGGGCCAGAACCTCGCGAACGCGTAGAATACGGCGAAGGTCGCCGCCGAGGCCCCGACGAGTCCCACGCGCGGCGTAATCACGGCAGAGGCGAGCGCGCCGGTGAACCCACCGATGAAGTACAACATCAAGAAGCGCCGCCCACCCAATCGTTGCTCGACTTGGGGGCCGAAAAAGAACAGACTCAACATGTTGAACAGAATGTGCCCAAAACCAGCGTGGAGAAACATGTAGGTGACAATGGTCCAGGGCTGGCGCAGCGCCAAGACCGGAACAAACGCCAGAACGCGCGACGCCTCCGGGTTCTGCGACGACCAGATAAACACGGCAATATTGACGATGAGGATGACGCGCACCCAGGGGCTCATGGCGAGGAACGCTAAGCGGGCGACTGAGTGGGGAGCAAGCGCCTTTTCACCATGACGCCAACCGCCCTACGTATCCTGCTCGCGGACGCCGACGCGTTTTACGTGGCGGTGGCGCGTCTCGTCGATCCCGAAGGTGCCGGCCGGGCTCGCTTGCTCATCGTCGGCGGCACGGCGGAGCATCGCGGCGTCGTGACGTCGGCCTCCTACGAAGCGCGCGCGTTCGGCGTCCGTTCGGCGATGCCCACGGCGCGGGCCCTGCGCCTCTGCCCCGGCGCCACCGTGGTGCCGGTGTCGTGGGATGCGTGTGCCGAGAAGGGGCGCGAGATCCGCGTCGTGCTCGAGCGCTTCGCCCCGGTCGTCGAGCAGGCCTCGAGCGATGAGTTCTACCTCGATCTCACCGGCACCGAAAAACTGTACCACGAGGAGCCCCTGGCGGAGACGGCCCGCCGCATGCGGGACGCGGTGCATGCGGCGACGTCGCTCTGGGTGTCGATCGGCGGCGGCACGTCGAAATTCGTGGCCAAGCTCGCGGCGGGAGTCGCCAAGCCAGCACTCGACTCCCCGGGATCGGCGGGGGGCGTTCACGTCGTCGCCCCCGGCGATGAGGCGGAGTTCCTGCGGCGCTTCGCGCTGGCCGACTTGCCGATGGTCGGGCCCAAGTTCCAGCAGCGGCTCGAGCGGCTCGGATGGCGCACGGTGACGGACGTACAGCCGCTCGACCGGCGCGAGCTGGTATCCCGACTGGGGGAGCGGGAAGGGCAGTGGCTGTGGGAGCGCGTCCGCGGCATGGATGACGCGCCGGTCGCCGCGTGGACCGACGCCAAATCGATCAGCCGGGACACCACGTTCGCCACCGATCTCGATGCGGAAGGCGATCTGCTCCGGGAGCTGCTGCAACAGGTCGACCGGGCAACCTCCGACCTGCGCGCCGATGGCCGCGTCGCCCGCACCATCACGGTGAAGCTGCGCGATGCCGATTTCACGACCCGCCAGGCGAGCCGCACCCTTCCCGAGCCGGTGCTCACCGACCGCGCCGTCTACGCCGTGGCGCGCGAGCTGTTGCAGAAGCTCCGGACCGCGCGCCGCATGCCCGCGCGGCTCATCGGCGTCGCGTTGTCGCAGCTGGACCGGCTCGGCGGGGAAGCGCAACTGGCCCTGCTCGAGGCCGAGCGCGCCCGGAGTCCCGAAACGGAAAAGGACCGTTCGCTGGCGCGGGCCATCGATGCGGTGCGGGACCGGTTCGGACCGGACGCGTTGGGACGCGCCCGGACGCGAGGGTAATCAGATCGGGGCGGTCAGCCGAGCGACGATGGCCAGAAACGCATTGCGCTCGATCGGCTTGCGCAGAAAATCGGCCGCGCCCTTGCCGCGCGCCTGCGTCTCCACCTCCGGCTCCGACCGGGCGGTGAGGACGACGATAGGGATCATCTGGGTTTTGGGCGACTTCACGAGGCGCTCGAGCAGCGTCAGGCCGCCGCCGGCCGGCATGTTGATATCGAGGAGGATCAAGCCCGGCTGCTCCCGCTGGGCGAACATGAAGCCCTGCATGGCGTCGACCGCGGTCAGCGACGGATACCCGACGCCCCGCAGGTAGCCGGCGACCAGCAGGGCGAACTGTTCGTCGTCGTCGACGATCAGGATCTTCGGTTTATTCGCCATCGCGCCACACAATATTCCCCACTTTGCGCTTTGCCGCGAGCGACGCCACTTTCCTGCATGCCCATCCGACGCTTTGTGTTCGCCTTCGCCGCCACTCTCGTGTGCGCGCTGATCGTGTTCACGCTGCCGCGCTTTGCGTGGAATTCCCTGCGCGCGAATGTCGTCCAACAGACGGACTCGGCGGCCCCGCGTCAGGATTCGACCGCGATCCAGGCTGCCACACCCGCGTCGGCGGACACCGTGACGGCAGCGCCGACCGCCGCACCGCGGCCACTGGGTACACGGCTCATCGGACTATTCGGCATCGCAGCGATTCTCGGGATCGGCGTGCTCCTGTCCAGCAACCGCAGGGCCATCAGCTGGCGCGTCGTCGCCTGGGGCGTCGGATTGCAGGCGGCGTTCGCGGTGTTCGTGCTGCTCGTTCCATTCGGCCAGCGGATGTTCCAGGCACTGGGCCGATTCGTAACCGCGATCCTCAGTTTTTCCTACGTCGGGTCATCGTTTGTATTCGGGGAAATCGGCAAACAGCACTCGAGCCTCGGGGTCATCTTCGCGTTCCAGGTCCTGCCGGCGATCATCTTCGTGTCGGCCCTGTTCGCGATCATGTACTACCTCGGGATCATGCAGGTCGTGGTCCGGGCGTTCGCCGTGATCATGAACAAGGTCATGGGCGCGTCCGGCGCGGAGAGCCTCAACGTCGCGGCGTCCATCTTCATGGGTCAGACCGAAGCGCCGCTCACCATCCGGCCGTTTCTGCCGAAGATGACGCGCTCCGAGCTCATGACCGTGATGACGGCGGGCATGGCGCACGTGTCCGGCTCGATCATGGCCGCCTACATCGCCTTCGGGATCGAGGCGCGACACCTCCTCACGGCCGTGATCATGACGGCGCCTGGCACCATCATGATGGCCAAGATCCTGGAGCCCGAGACGGAAGCCCCCGAAACGCTCGGTGGGGTGAAGGTGGACATCCCGAAGACCGACGTGAATGTCGTGGACGCCGCGGCGCGTGGCACCACCGAGGGGTTGTACTTGATGCTCAACGTGATCGCGATGCTGGTCAGCTTCATCGCGCTGATCGCGCTCGTCAACGGCGGTTTTGCCTGGGTGCACAGCCACGTCGCCTGGTTCCCCGCCAACATCCAGACGATCCTCGGCTGGATCTTCAGCCCGATCGCGTGGGTGATGGGGGTTCCCTGGCACGACAGCGGCACCATCGGCGGCCTGCTCGGCACGCGCATGGTGCTCAACGAATTCATCGCCTACTCGCAGCTCGGGCCGCTGAAGGACACCTTGAGCCCCGTCTCGTTCACGATCGCCACGTTCGCCCTGTGCGGCTTCGCGAACGTCGGCTCGGTGGGGATTCAGATCGGCGGGATCGGCGCCCTGGCGCCCGAGCGCAAACACGATCTCGCTCGGCTGGGCTTCCGCGCCATGCTGGCGGGGACACTCGCCAACTTCCTCTCGGCAACGCTCGCGGGGATCCTGCTCTAGCGGGGAGGCTCCGGCATCGCGCGGCGCAGCTCGGCGAGCAGGTCGGCCGGCAGCGCGACGCCGCGGCGCTGGACCTCGTGTACGTGCCGCCACGCGCCGGCGTAGTCGCGTCCTTCGAAACGGATGCGAGCCAGGCGGGTGTGAATCTCCCCGACCTCTCCTTGAAGCGCGGAATCCGCACCGGTGCGTAGCTCGACGAACTGTTCGTATTGCGCGGCTGCGGCATCGGAACGACCCTGCCGTTGCAACATCTCGGCTTCGAGCCTGAGCGCAGGGGCGTAGTAGAACGCGTCGTCGGGCCGGTGTAGCCGGCTCGGCATGGTGATCGTGTGGGCCATTTGGCGGGCGAGTGCCGGATGGTTCGTGACGGCGTACCGCTGAGCCAGAAGCCAGCGGTACCGTCCGGGCGCGTGGGTGACCGAGGTGGCAAGCGCTTGCACCAGGAGCGATTCGGCCGCCACGCTGTCCCCCCGCGCGAGGGCGATTTCAGCGCGCAGGCCGAGTGCCAGCGGAGCAGCGTATAGGGAATCGCCGCGTGCGGCGGAATCCAACAGCGCTGCGGCTCGGCCGGCGGTACGCAGCTCGCCCGCCGCAACGGCCAGCACTCCCCCCATCCACAGTGTGCGATGGAGGCCGAGCGCTCCGGGGCCCAGACCGGCTCCCAACATCCCCTGGCCTCTCCGCTGCAGCACGTTCGCACGGGCGGTAACGATCGCTTCGAACGCAGACGAATCTATCGTCGGTAACAACGTCGGGTCGGGAGGAACCCACGCGGCCAGAGCCGACACCTGAGCGCCGCTTCCGACCGGCCCCGTTCCCGGTCCGAGCGCTGCTGCCGCTTCGCGGATGAGCGCCCGCGCGCTGTCACGGAATCCCAAAGCGACCAGAGCCGGCAGGTGCTGCATCAACCCCAGCATCGTCGTAATCTGCTGGCGCATCGGCGCCGGCATTTCCTCCTCAGCCGCGCGCCGCAAGGCCGGAAAACCGGCATGGACCACGTGGAAACGATTCCATCGGCTCCCCAGGAACACCGCCGTCATGACGCGATCCCGACTGGTGTCGGCGGCGATCCAGGCCGCCGAGGCGAAACGGGTCGCGTGCGCCTGCTCCAAATCAGTGATCTCGGTGGAATCGAGCTTCGGCTGGCGCACCAGCAGCGCCCGTGCCGCCGACGAATCGCCGAGATCGAGCAGCTCGGCGAACAGCAGACGCCATGCGGGAACGCAATCGGGGTCGAGCGCCAGCGCGGCCCGAGCCGCTGTGACGGCGGCCGTATCAGGGAAACCGGCCAGGGTCGCGTGCCGAGCGGCGAGGGCCATGACATACCGATCCTCTTCGTAGGGCAGCGCGAGGTCCCACCCCCGATACGGATCTGGATCGCCGGGCGTCGGGATCGGGAAAGCGCCCGCCGACGTCGCGGCGATGAGATCGAGTGACGGAAGGCGGAAGACTTCCCGTCGCGCAGTCGGCGCCACGTGCCCGGCGACCCGGGGAAGGGTGCGCCGCGCGGAGTCCGCGTCGATGCCGCCCATCATCGCGATCAACGATTGCAGCAGATCGCCGAACATCGACGCGGCCGCGTCACTGGTCGTGGCGGGCAGCGCGAGCCACGCCCAGGCCGCCAGAAACCCCGGATCCGCGCGCACGGCGGAATCGAGCAGCTTGCGCCAGTCGTCCGACCCGCGGCGCCAGCTCGTCATGGCGGTGATGTAATAGCGCAGCGCCGGAAGCGACGTGGTCACGACGCCGCCGCGAGAGTACGGACCGGGCTGCCGGCGCCACCAGGCGGCGAGCAACACGGCCGAGGCCCGGTCGGCGAGCGTCAGAAGGCTGTCCGGACTTCCCTCGACGGTGATGCGAGCCAACTCGTCCGTCGTTTTCGCGTCGCGCAATCGCAGCGCGGCGCGGACGCTGCTGCCGATCTTGAGCAACGTGCCGTCGATCACCGCGCCGGCCCGGGTTCGCGCCGCATATTGGGGACGTTGGTCGACCAGCAACGGGACGAGGTCGTCGGCCACCCGAGCCCGGACATCACCCACCGTCAGGTTCTCGGCGATGACCGCCGCGA
>DATFGN010000244.1:0-8864 GCA_035249405.1 Gemmatimonadales bacterium | reverse complement strand
CAACAACGTGCAGGTCAAAGTCGAAGGCGTGGACAAGGAGCTGGTGGGACAGGTCGCGTCGGAGCTGCGCGCCGTGCGCCCGCCGGAGCCCTACAAGGGGAAAGGCATCCGCTACGCGGGCGAGCAGGTCCGGCGCAAGGCCGGCAAGACCGCCCAGGCGGCCAAGTAACGACCATGCGAGCCGTTCGAAAGATCAAGACCCAAGCCCACCGACGGGCCCGGCGACACCTGCGCGTGCGCAAACGGGTGCGGGGGACCGCGGTGCGGCCACGCCTCGTCGTGTTCCGCTCCTCCAAGCACATCTACGCCCAGGTGGTGGACGACGAACGCGGCGTCACGCTGGTGGGCGCGTCCGATCGTACTGAGGGCATCGCGGTCGAGGGGAATGGGAAGACCGCGAAGAGCTTCGCCCTGGGCCAGCTGATCGCCTCCAAAGCCAAGGCAAAGGGTATCGCGAAAGTCGTTTTCGACCGGGGCGGCTACCAGTATCACGGGCGCGTCAAAGCCGTAGCCGACGGCGCCCGGAAAGGCGGGTTGGAGCTCTAATGACGAACCCAGAGACGGGAGCCCCGGCTCCCGAGACGGCTGTCGAAACGGTCACGGCCCCGGCTGAGACCGCACCGGCTCCCACGGCGGAGCAGCATCCTCGTCGTGGTGGTGGGGGCGGGGGCGGGGGCGGGGGCGGCGGACGGGGAGGCAGAGGACGCGGCCGTGGCCGTGGTGGAGAGCGGCGCGACGGCGGAGACCGGCAGCGCGACAGCGATGGCATCGTCGAGAACGTCATCGCCATCAACCGCGTCGCCAAGGTCGTGAAGGGCGGCCGGCGCTTCAGCTTCAACGCGCTGGTCGCGGTCGGCGACAGCCAGGGGAAGGTGGGCATGGCGACCGGCAAGGCGAACGAGGTGAGCGAGGCGGTTCGCAAGGCTGTGGAAGCCGCGCGGCGGCACATGGTCGAAGTCCCCCTTACCGGCGGGACCATTCCCCACGAGATCGTGGGTCAGCATGGGGCGGGGCGCGTGCTCCTGAAGCCGGCGGCCAGCGGCACCGGCGTGATCGCCGGTGGCCCGGTGCGCGCGGTGCTCGAATGTGCCGGCGTGCGCGACATTCTCACCAAGAGCCTCGGGTCGACGAACCCGCACAACATGGTGCGGGCGACGATGAACGGGCTGTCGCGACTGACGACGGCGCGTCGCGTTGCCAAGGAGCGCGGCGTCGAGGTCGAGGCGATTCACTACAAGGCGCGACAAGAGGCGACGCATGGGTAGGAATCCGCCCACTCGCAAACGCCGCAAGAAGGTCAAGGGCGTCGACCCCGTGTTCCCGGCGGTCGGGAAGGGGAAACTCGAAATCCGGCAGACCCGCTCGGGGTCCGGCAAGCCGGCGCGCGTGAACCGCACGCTGGCGGCCCTCGGGCTGAAACATTACCAGGACGTCGTCGTGAAGGCCGATCATCCGGCGCTACGCGGGATGCTGTACCAGGTCCGGCATCTCGTGCGTGTGACGTCAGTCAAAGGGTAAACGTTATGCCGAAAGCCAAGCCGAAGGCCCGACGCGCCGCGAAGCCGGCCAAGCCACGCCCCAAGGAATCGGCTGAGTCGACGCCGGTGATCACGCTCTCGACCCTGCGGCCGCCCCGCGGGTCGACCCGACCGCGCCTCCGCGTGGGACGCGGGCCGGGATCCGGCGTGGGAAAAACCTCCGGGCGCGGCCAGAAGGGTCAGAAGGCGCGGGCGGGCGGCGGCACCCGGCCGGGCTTCGAGGGCGGGCAGATGCCGCTCATTCGGCGCATCCCGAAGCGCGGTTTCACCAATCCGTTCAAGCAGGCGGCGCAAGTCGTCAACGTGCGGCATTTGGGTCTGCTGACCGAGGGCGCGGAGGTCACGCCGGAAACGCTGTTCGGCGCCGGGCTCGTGCGGCGCCCCGATACGCCCATCAAGCTGCTCGGCATGGGTGACGTGAAACGCCGCTTCGTGGTAAAGGGCGTGGGCGTTTCGGTCTCGGCGCGGACGAAGATCGAAGCCGCGGGCGGCACCATCGAGGGCGCGAGCGCGTGACCGCACCGAAGATCCCGAATCTCTTCAAGGTTCCGGAGCTGAAGGAGAAGATTCTCTTCACGCTCCTGTGCCTGGTCATCTACCGACTCGGCTCGCACATCGCCGCGCCCGGCGTCAACGTCCAGGCGATCGCGGATTACACGCGCGGCGCCGCGCAGGGAACGCTGCTCAACCTGTACGACCTGTTCGCAGGCGGCGGGTTCTGGCGGGCGTCCGTCTTCGCGCTCGGCATCATGCCCTACATCTCGGCCAGCATCGTGTTCCAGATGGCCGGCCCGGTGTTTCCGGCGATCGAAAAGCTGCAGCGGGACGAAGAGGGCAAGAAGCGCATCACGCAATGGACCCGATACCTCACCGTGCTGATCTGCCTCGGGCAAGGCATCGGGTACGCCAAGTTCCTGGAGTTACAGGTTCCCGGCGCCGTCAGCCGCCCCGGGCTCGGCTTTGAGTTCACGACTGCCCTGATCCTGACCACGGGCGGCGTGCTGGTGATGTGGCTGGCCGAGCAGATCACCGAGCGCGGCCTGGGCAACGGGCAGAGCCTGATGATTTTCTTCTCGATCGTCGATCGCATCTGGCCCGAGGCGGGGCGGACGCTCGAGGCGCTGCAGGCCGGGTCGATCAAGTTCGGCGTGCTGCTCGTGATTCTGGCGATGATGTTGTTTGTGGTGGCGGGGACGGTGGCGGTGACCGTGGCCTCACGCCGCATTCCGATCCAGATTCCACGCAAGGTCATGGGGCGGGGGCGTATCGCGGAAGGCCGCAAGACGTTCATTCCGCTGCGCATCAACACGTCGGGCGTGATGCCGATCGTGTTCGCGCAGTCGATCATCGTGCTGCCGGCGACATTCGCGACGTTCACCAACGTCCCGGCGCTCAAGCAGCTGGCGAACTATTTCACGACCACCTCGGCGGCCTACCTCATCACGATGGCCCTGCTCATCATTTTCTTCGCCTATTTCTACACGTCCATCATCTTCAATCCGGTGGATCTGGCGGAAAACCTGAAAAAACAGGGCGGCTTCATCCCGGGCGTGAAGCCGGGAGCCCCCACCGCGGACTACATCGACGAGGTGCTGTCGCGTATTACGCTGCCGGGATCGATCTTCCTCACCCTGGTGGCGCTGCTGCCGATTCTGGTGAGCAACATCCTCAACATGCCTTTCGGGTTCGGCGGCACCGCGTTGCTGATCGTCGTTGGCGTGGCGCTCGACACCGTTCAGCAGGTGCAGCAGCACCTGCTGCTGCGCCACTACGACGGCTTCATGAAGGAAGGCCGGATCAAGTTCCGCGGCCGGCCTCGCTAGCCACCGTCCTCCTGTGTTCATCCTGCTCCTTGGCCCGCCCGGATCGGGCAAAGGCACTCAAGGACTGAAGCTGTCGCAGCGCCTGGGCATCCCCAAGATTGCCACCGGCGACATCCTGCGCGCCGCCATGAAGGCGGGCACCCCACTCGGCAAGGAAGCCAAGCGCTTCTACGATGCCGGCAAGCTCGTGCCGGACTCGGTGATTCTCGAGCTGATCAAGACCGAGCTGGCCAAACCCGAGGCACAGCAGGGGGCGATCTTCGACGGGTTCCCGCGCACCGCGGCGCAGGCGGAGCTCGTGGACAAGACGTTGGCGGTCCGCGGCCAGCGGCTCAATCACGTGCTGCTGCTGGACGTGCCGGAGGAGGAATTGGTGCGGCGGCTGCACGGTCGGGCGGTGCAGGAAGGCCGCAGCGACGACACGCCGGAGACGATTCGTACCCGCCTGGTCGTGTACCAGCAGGAGACGGCGCCGCTCATCGCCTACTTCGCCCAGCACGGCATCGTCCATCGCGTCCCCGGTCTGGGGTCTATCGACGACATTGCGGTGGAGATCAAGCGAATCCTGGGGCGATGATCACCATCAAGTCGGCGCGGGAGATCGAGACGATGGCGGCTGCCGGCCGCATCGTCGCGGACACGCTGGCGCTGATGGGCCGGACGATCCGTTCCGGGATCTCGACGAAAGAGCTGGATCGCGTCGCCGAAGACTTCATCCGCGGCCACCCGGGGGCGCGCCCGTCGTTCAAGGGACTCTACGACTTTCCCGCCACGCTGTGCACCTCCATCAACCATGAGGTGGTCCATGGGATCCCGTCGGCCAAGCGGGTCCTGCGTGAGGGGGACGTCGTGAGCATCGACGTCGGCGTTCAGCTCGAAGGGCTGCACGCCGATTCGGCGGCGACATTCCCCGTTGGCCAGATCGCCCAGGAAACCCGGCATCTCCTCGAGGTGACGCAGGCCGCCCTGGCGGCCGGGATCGCCCAGGCGCGCGCCGACAATCACGTCGGGGATATCGGCCACGCCGTGCAACAGGTGGCCGAGGCCTCTGGCTATTCCGTGGTGCGGGAAATGGTGGGGCACGGCATCGGCACGAGCTTTCACGAAGAGCCGCAGGTGCCCAACTACGGGAAGCCGAAGCGAGGCCCGCGTCTCGTGCCCGGCATGACGATCGCCATCGAGCCGATGGTCAATATGGGCGGCGCCGAAATCCGGACCCTCCCGGACAAGTGGACCGTAGTCACCGCCGATGGGGAGCTGTCAGCACACTTCGAGCACACCGTCGCGATCGGATCGAACGGCGCCGCGCCGCGGATCCTGACGCAATAGCCCGCTAGCGACCCAGTCCTTCCAGCGCTGAGAGCAGGCTCTTCCCGAGCCCCGGCTCGGACAGCGCGGCCACGTTGACCCTCACGTTTTCGACCGCGCCCGCCAGCGCGGCTCGCCCCAGCGTCTCGGCCACCTGCGCATCGGAGCGGGCGTTCTTGTTGCCGATCGTCCCGATCTCGCGGGCGAGAGTGATCAGGCGCTCGGCACGATGGGCCACCTCGAGGGGAGTACGCGCGGCTCCCAACAGGGCGGCATCGATGCGCTCCACCCGCGTGGGGTCGTCCTTCGGCGTCTTGTAGGCTTCGCTGACCAGCGCATAGGCCGCCGCATCCTCGTCCACCAGACGACGCAGCTCACCACGCAGCGTGTCGGCCTCCGCCAGGATGTCCCGGGCCCGGGGCTCTGCCGAGGCGTAGGCTTTGCGGCCAATCGTGAGGCGCGCCACCATCGCGACGAGCGCTCCGGCGAGAGTGCCCGCGAGCGCCGCCGCGCTGCCGCCGCCTGGCACCGGACTCGAGCCCGCCAACTCCTCGATCCAGCCGTCCAGCGTGGGCCCTTCCGCCTCCCGGATTTTCGCCTCCAGCACGTGATCGCCCGCATCGGGGAGCTGCAACGCGGCCGCGCTCGCCCCGAGCAGTGCGCGTTCGGGGATGAGCCCGACGATCTCACTCTGCGTAGTGCCCACGCCCCGAGCTTTCGCGGCTGCCTGCACGGTGGCGAACACGGTCGCCGGGGACGTGACGTCGATATCGAGCAGGTTCATCGAGACCTGGGCACGGCCGCCCACTGCGAAGCCACTCGCTTGAACGGCCGGCAGGCCGCCGCTCGAGGTGCGGATCTGCTTGGCGATGTCCTTGGCGATGCTCACGTCACCGGTATCCAGATAGATGTTGTAGGCCACGAGGAACGGTCGAGCCCCGATGGCGGTGGCTCCCGCCGTCGGATGGATGCGCCGGGGGCCGAAGTCGGGATCGGCGCCGGCATCCGTGCCGATGCGCTCACGCAGTCCCTCGAACTCCCCTTTGCGGATGTCCGGCAGGCGTTCGCGCTCCGGACGGGCGGCGGCTTTGGCGTACAGGAACACGGGGATCTCGAGCTCGGTGCCCACGCGCGCACCCAGACGCTGCGCCAGTGCAACGCAGTCATCCATCGTGACATCGCGCACGGGAATGAACGGGACCACGTCCGTGGCGCCCATGCGCGGGTGCTCACCCTGGTGTCGGGTGAGATCGATCCGGTCCCGGGCGACGCGGACCGCCCGGAATGCGGCTTCCGCGGCCGCGGCGGGGGGAGCGACGAAGGTGAAGACGGAGCGGTTGTGAGAGGCGTCGGCCTGCACGTCGAGGAGCCGGACGCCGGGCACGGCTGTCAGGGCCGCACGCAGCGCATCGAGTGTGACCGGGTCCCGGCCCTCGGAGAAATTCGGTACGCATTCGACCAAAGGAGACGGCACGTCATCCGCTCCGCAGCTGCTCGATCAGCCATTTGTACATCGCGGGATTCCCGGCCACGATCGAGCCGTGTCCCAAAACGTCTTCCGAGCCCTCGAGCGTCGTGACCAACCCGCCGGCCTCCCGGACCAGCAGCACGCCGGCCGCGACATCCCACGGCGCCAGCGCCTGCTCCCAGAAGACATCGAACCGGCCAGCCGCGACGTCGGCCAGATCGAGCGCCGCGGATCCGGCGCGGCGAATGCCGCTCACGGCACGGGTGACGGCGGCAAACTGGCGCAGGTATTCGTCCAGCTGGTCGAGCTGGCGAAATGGGAAGCCGGTTCCCACGAGCGCGCGCTTGGGGTCATCGACCGCCGAGACCGCGAGACGGCGCCCGCCGGACCAGGCCCCCTGGTTGCGGGACGCCCGGTATGACACATCGCGCGTGACGTCGTGCACGACGCCCACGCTCAGCACGCCGCTCACCAGTGCCGCGATCGATACCGCGTACTGTGGATAGCCATGCAGATAGTTGGTGGTACCGTCGAGCGGATCGACGAGCCACACAATCTGCGCGCGACGCGGCGCGTCGGGGGAAAGCTCCTCCCCGATGACTTCGGAGCCCGGCACGAGGTCGGTGAGCGTCTCGGCGATCAGCTCTTCGGCCTCGCGGTCGACTTGCGTCGCGAAATCGTGGCGGGTTTTCTCGGTCCATTCTCCCGCATCGGGGGTTCTCGCTCCCCGAATCAGGTTGGCGGCGCGTTCGGCAGCGCGCTCGGCGACGTTGACTAAGTCCTTGATTGCCTGCACCTTGCGGCTCTTCCCTCCGCAGCCTTAGGTTGAAGCGCCATGACCCGCGTGTTCAGCGGTATCCAGCCCTCCGGCGAATTGCACATCGGCAACTACCTCGGCGCGGTGCAGAACTGGGTCCGGTTGCAGGATCTGCATGAGTGCGTGTACTGCATCGTCGACCTGCACGCGATCACCCAACCCTACGACCCGGCCGAGCTCGCACAGCGGACGCAGGAGATGGCGGTCGGGCTGCTGGCCGCCGGCATCGATCCCGACAAGGCGATCCTCTTCGTTCAGTCCCACGTCGCCGAGCACACCGAGCTGAACTGGATCCTCACGACCGTGGCGCCGCTGGGCGAGCTCGAGCGTCAGACCCAGTACAAGGACAAGGCGCAACGTCAGGAAAGCATTCCAGCCGGAATCTTGAACTATCCCGTGCTGCAGTCCGCCGACGTGCTCCTCTACCTGGCGGATCTCGTCCCGGTCGGCGAAGACCAGCTGCAGCACCTCGAGCTGATGCGTGAGATCGCCCGGCGGTGGAATGGGCGGTACGGCGCCGGATTCTTTCCTGAGCCCCAGGCGCAGCTCACGACGGCCAAACGCGTCCTCGGCCTCGATGGGCAGGCCAAGATGTCCAAGAGCCTCGGCAACACGATCGGCTTGCTCGAATCGCCGGAGGCGATCTGGGAGAAGTTGCGCCCGGCCGCCACCGACCCGGCCCGTGTGACACGCAAGGATCCCGGCAACCCGGACATCTGCAACGTCTTCACCATCCACCAGGGGTTTTCGCCGCCGGACGTGCAGGCGACGGTCGCGGTCAACTGTCGCACCGCCGGCTGGGGATGTCTCGATTGCAAACGGGTGCTGGCGGACCAAATGATAGCCGCCCTGGCACCGGTCCGCGAGCGCGCCGCCGCATTGCAGCGCGATCCCGGCCGTGTGCGCGCGTTGCTCAAGGGTGGGGCCGACCGGGCGCGAGCGATCGCGCGCCGCACCATGCACGAAGTGCGTCGGCGCATGGGCTTCCTGCCGGCGACCGACTGATGCCGGGATTTCAGGGTATGGCCGAATCGCTGCATCTCGAGCTCCTGGTGCAGCTCCTGCTCGCCGCCTTGCTGGGCGGGGCCATCGGGGTCGAGCGGGAAATCTCGGGAAAGCCGGCCGGACTACGAACCAACATCCTGATCTGCGTCGGCGCGACACTGTTCACCGTGCTCTCCCTCAAGCTCGCTGTGGACGGTGGCGACCCCGGTCGCGTGGCTGCGCAGATCCTCACCGGCGTCGGGTTCATCGGTGCGGGCACCATCCTCCACACCCGCGGGTCAGTCACCGGCCTGACGAGCGCGGCGACGATCTGGGTGGTCTCGGCGATCGGCATGGCGATCGGACTCAGGTCGTATATCGAGGCGGTGGGGACGACGCTGCTCGTGATGATCGTGCTCGCCGGGTTGGGATTCGTGGAGCGCTTCATCGCCCGCCGCGCCACCCACAGCCGGCTCCTGGTGCACGCGACTCCGTCGGCGGGCGCGCTCGAGGAGCTGGAAACGCTGGTGCGCCGCACCGGCCTCGAGCTGACCCGCGTGGAATCGCGCCGTGAGAACGTGGATCTCGTGATCGAGTTCGAGCTGCGCGGCCCGAAGCGTCTGCACGACCAGGCCCGCAACGCGGTGCTGCACCATCCCGGCGTCCGCGCCCTCTCGACCGGGGAGTGAGCCGTCGCCTGGTGCTCGATCTGCGGACGCAGCGACCGGTGTGGCGCGTGCCACCGGACGTCGTCGCTGCGGTACAACGGGCGGTTGGTGAGGGTTGGGAGGTTGTCGAGGTGGCGACCCCCGTTTCATCCGACGGCGATGGGGGATCCGGGTCACCGGAAGCGGTGACCGCAGCGCGCGGAGCGGAGGTGTACCTGGGCTTCGGCGTGCCGCCGGGCGTGGTGGAGGCCGGCCGCG